>JANOTC010000216.1:0-5825 GCA_031416175.1 Gammaproteobacteria bacterium | reverse complement strand
ATGGCGGACATTTCGCGCCTCTGATTAGGATCGAGCAGGGGTGACTTGTTCAGATCGAAAGTGGTAAACGCATTAATCGTGACGGGCGTGCTCCATGCTGTCTCAGTTGCTGCGCGTCGTGCGGCCCAAATGCGTGTGGTGTCAGCATTATTCCAAGCGCTGGCGCGTTCATCTGACAGCCCTTGATATACGCGTTGTCCCTGCCAGACCAGGGTAACGGTTCCCGCATCATCTAACGCTAAATCGACCGAGCTGTAAGTTATGTAGGTAAGGTCTACCAGTTCGCTCGCTTTAACTTTGCTTGCGGCAACGGTTGCAATCGTGCCGCTTGCGCCCGTAAACGGAATCGCCCAAATGGATTGAGGGTCACGCGTTATCCTATCGCTCGTCACTAGCGAATCGTCATCCTGTTCCCAGGCAGCCCAGGCTTTGCCGCTGGCATTGATAGTGACCGCCGGGCGTTTGGCGTCACCGTTGCCATCGCTCAATTTTTGCGTATTTATCCACGCACCGGCTTCGTAGCGAGCTGTATAAATATTTGTTAGTGCGCTATTGATGACGGGCAGTGCGGGTAGGGTGGGCGACGTGAGGACAGTCGTTTCTTGTTCCCACACCGCAAATACCGCTCCGTTGGCATTGGCGGCGAGCTTAGGATGGCTGGCGTTACAAATCTTCAGTGCGCTCAACCCGCAGGTTGCGCTGCTCGCCACCGCAGGCGTGCTCCATGCCGAATTATTTAATTGTGTGGAGAGAATTTGATGCGCGCCACTGCCGTTGCTGGCAGCCCGCACAAACACCACGATAGGCGTGTTTCCGCCTGCAAAGGCAGATTGGGGTGAGGAAGCGTTCAGCGTCGTGGAGCCATCAATTTCGGATGCGGCACTCCAGCTTGCGGTTGCCGCCGTGAAGCGCGCAGCATAAACGCTTGTTAGCGAGCCGTTTGTTTGTGTCCATGCCGCGAGCACATCGCCGTTACTTGCCGTGATGAGGCTCGGTGCCGTGTCGACGGAGAAACTGGCATTTTCCGTCGAAACAAGCTTGCCTGAAGGATCGCGCTTATTTGTTCGCGTGTGTACATCGCCACCCGTCTGAATGAGCGTGGGTTCCGACCAACCCTTGTCATCCACTGAATGCGCTGCGTACAAATCAAAGCGAGTGAGTTCGCGTGTTACTTTCCGTATTTCGATAATGTCTTCCGCTGGCGTGCTTCCAACAGCGGGCTTGGTTCCAATGACAACACGTTCCTCCGTAGGCGCTTGCGAGCTTTCCACTCGCTGTGCCCAAATGGCGACGCGTTGTCCCGACGTGCTAATGGCGATGGCGGGTTGAAAAGGTTCGCTATTGCCCGCAACGACAACGGGATCGGTCCAAAGACTCGAATCGCCGTTGTCTTTGGCGCAGGCGGCAAATAATGTGGCGATCACGGCAGTTGCGATTGCAGTGTGAAGTTGGCGCGAACCGGCGGACATCGTTTCCCTCGCTCGTTGTATTTTTACATTGGCGTAGGACGATACCAGACGGTAAGGCAAAGCTCTATATGGTTTGGTTAAAAAACCTGGCGCGAGACTAAATTAACGTCCTTCGCTAACCTCGGTAACTTTCCCTTGCCTTGCTTGACGTGCCGCGTGTTGTATCAAACGCAGGCATTCCCATTCGTCACGGGTTATCACACTTTTGGTGCCGTCAAGGTATTGGGTAACAATTTTAATGACGCCCCGGCGGCTATAAACAACGAGCTTTATCTTGAAAAGTTGTCCGGTAAGGTCGGTGTACCAGGTGTTAACGATGGGGGTAAAAGGCTTTTGCATAGCGTCGGAATCTCTCAATGACTGTTACCGGCCTACACATTTTTTTGAGTGCTTGGCCACATCGTATCCAGGCGTGCCGGCCGTGGCGGTTAAACTCACTACGGCGGCGAGAGTCCGAGTTTCTCGCATAAGGCGACAATATAAATCACAATTCTTCGCAGACGCTTAGGGTTAGGGAAGCTCGGAAGATGTCCCTGGCGATCAAAGAAGCAAGGCCGCATAGTTAGGGATAGAGATTAATAGGATCTTAAAGTAAGTGCAATGGTTTTTAGGGCGGTAGTGCTGGTAAGGGTGTCAACGCACTTGTTGATTTGAAAAGAGCGGCTCCCAACCTTCCTCAGCTTCGCCCCGTCATGTTAAGGTGGCGCCATGCTAAGCAACACCGAACCCAGTCAGAATGTCGATCAAATATCCGTGACCACGTTACGCGGTGTGGGGCCGCGCATGGCAGAGCGACTCGACAAGTTGGGTATTGTGACTGTGCAGGATTTGCTTTTCCATCTTCCGACACGTTATCAAGATCGCACGCGCCTCGCGCCTATCGGCAGTCTGCGCTCCGGCGACGAGGCGGTGGTGGAAGGCCAAGTATTATTGGCGCAGGTACATGTGGGGAAGCGCCGTTCCTTGTTAGTGCGTATCGCAGACGGAACCGGAACCCTCACCTTGCGCTTTTTCCACTTTAACGCCGCACAAGAAGCCATGTTCAGTCGCGGTCGGCGCTTTCGCTGTTTTGGCGAAGCGCGCTCGGGGCCGGAAACCTTGGAATTTGTTCATCCCGAATACCGCGCCATTGACACGCATGAGCCGCCGCCCATGGTCGATCGCTTAACCGCCATTTACCCTGCAACAGAAGGACTGGCGCAACTTTCGCTGCGCAATTTAACCGATCAGGCATTGGATACACTGCGCGTTCATCCAGAAGGATTGTTAGACTGGTTGCCGGCATCCGTTACAACGAAATTGCGCATGCCGGAGCTTCGTCAAGCGATTGAGTTGTTACACCGACCGTCCGCTGAAATATCGTTGCAGAGTCTTGGCGATGGCAAACACCCGGCGATGCGACGCCTTGCTTTTGAAGAATTGCTCGCACATCAACTGAGTTTGCGCCGTCTCCGCGAAAAAACTAAAACAATGGCGGCACCTGCGTTAGTGGTGGACGGACATTTAGCGCAAAAATTAATAGATGCGTTGCCGTTCCAATTGACGGGCGCGCAACGTCGCGTGCAGCAAGAAATTAGCGCGGATTTGCAGCAAGCAAAGCCAATGCTGCGCTTGGTACAAGGCGATGTTGGCAGTGGCAAAACCGTTGTCGCGGCTATCGCAGCGCTGGCGGCAGTCGAAACGGGCTGGCAAGTGGCCATCATGGCACCGACAGAAATTTTGGCTGAACAACATTTGCGCAATTTTGAAAACTGGCTGTTACCGTTAGGCATCGTTGTGCGTGGCGTGTCCGGTCGACTCAAAGGTCGCGCACGAGAAAAATTCTTAGAAGAAATTGCAGACGGTCGTGCGCAAGTCGCCGTCGGCACACACGCGTTGTTTCAAGACGATATTGTTTTCGGACGTTTAGGCATGGTGATCATTGATGAGCAACATCGCTTTGGCGTACATCAGCGGCTAGCGTTGCGCGACAAAGGCAGTGCACCCGGTTGGGCGCCGCACCAATTAATCATGACGGCCACGCCCATTCCGCGAACCCTGGCGATGACTGCCTATGCGGATCTCGATGTGTCCGTGATTGACGAGTTGCCTGCCGGGCGCCAACCGATTGAAACGGTGGTTGTACCGGATAAGCGTCGCCCCGATGTTGTGCAGCGAATTTCTGCGGTATGTCAGGCAGGCCGACAAGTTTATTGGGTGTGCTCGTTGATCGAGGAATCTGAATTGTTAGATGCACAGGCTGCCGAGCAAACGGCGAAGGAACTCGCGGAGGCCTTGCCGTCATTACGTGTTGGTTTAGTGCATGGGCGCATGAAAGGGCAAGACAAAGAAGCGGTGATGGGTGCATTTAAGCGCCATGAGCTGGATGTGCTCGTGGCAACGACGGTGATTGAAGTGGGCGTCGACGTGCCCAATGCCAGCCTCATGGTGATCGACAATAGCGAACGGCTGGGGCTGGCACAACTGCATCAATTGCGCGGGCGCGTGGGTAGAGGAACAGAAAAGAGTACCTGCGTATTACTTTTTCAAGGCGGCTTGTCAGAGCAGAGTCGTGCCCGTTTGGCCGCCATGCGAGAAACAACCGATGGCTTTGAAATAGCGCGCCGCGACCTAGAATTGCGTGGTCCAGGTGAAGTGTTAGGAACCCGGCAGACCGGCGCGTTGCAATGGCGCATCGCGGACTTAGCGCGCGATCAAGACATGTTGCCCAGCGTGCAGAAAACGGCCGACCTGCTTTTACGCGACCATCCGGAAAGTGTCGCGCCGTTAATTAATCGTTGGGTACGGGAGGGGATGAAGTTTGCCGATGCGTGATAGCGACACGATCATGCCTAACAGAGAACAGCTTGCTGCTTACCGTGCCGCGCGCTGGCGTGTCTACACCCCAGGACGCGGACGTGCTACCGACGGCTTTTTACGCGAATGGTTGCTTGAGCCTTCCTCGCTTACCGCGCGGCTTCGCGCCATTTGTCCCGGTGGGTTTGCAGTAAAACTGTTAGATCAAGGATATGCGCCGATCCGTGTAGATGAACGTCGCAGTTTGGGCATTGCGATAGGTCATCAGGCGTTTGTCCGCGAAGTATTATTAACGTGTCGGGGTGAGCCATGGGTATTCGCACGTACGGTCATTCCAAGAAGTGTGGCTCAATGCGAGCTTCGGTCATTAACACGCCTTGGTACGCGACCTCTCGGCGAGGTTTTATTTTCAAGCCGCGACTTGGTGCGTAAGAATCTGCAGTTGGCGCGGATTAGTGGGAGTGGTGGAGAAGAAGTCTCGGAGTCGAACAGCGATACGCGCGTAATTTGGGGGCGGCGATCGATTTTTTTACGCGCGAGGCAGCCGTTGTTGGTAAGTGAGGTATTCTTACCTGCATTCGCGCATTTCTTAAAAACGTAAAAAGTTTGTCACGCAGGATGATCACCCTCTTGTATATGGAAAATAAAAGGAGATTTTAGGTGGAGTTGGTTATGGATGGCCGATCTCGGGCGAAACCCGAATTCTGTTTAGCGTGGATTACTCTGTGCGCCGCATTGAAGGCGAAACGTATAAGAGTGGTCGTCTAAGTGTGGGCGGGTTGTGGTAGTTCAGGGTGAATCGCGTTACGCCATTCATGGGTGTTTGGGAGACTTAATAATGTCATCTCGATGGCTCCAATTAACGCTTTGTCTAGTCTTCATCTCGGCGTGTTCGTCACGGCCCATTCACCATGAGCCGCCTACAGGAAGCAGGTCCGACGCCGTCGCGTTTAGCCGCCCCATGGTGCGCGCATCCATGGAAGAGATGTCCGTGGGTGCGATGCCGGAGAGCCTTGCGTCTGAGTCGGTCAGCGCGGACGTGCAGTCGGAATTAGTCACGCCTGTATCGGATCGGCAAATTCACTATGAAGGCCGCATTCGCTTGCGGGCGACTCAACCTCGGCAAGTGCTTGAACAGGCGACCGAGTGGACTCGCGAGGTCGGCGGCTATATTGAGTCGCTCACCACACAACAGATTGTGCTGCAAATCCCTGTTCCTCATTTTCGACCGTTGTACGACAAGATTATTGGACTGGGTGACATTGTCGCTAAGTCGCTTTCCGCACGCGACGTGACGGAAGCATTTCAAGACGTCGATTTGCGGCTTAAGCAATCAAAAACAACGCGCAATCGTTTGCTTGCCTTGATCGAGAATATTAACGACAAGCGCGAAAAGTTACGCCTGCTGCGTGAAGTCGAGCGATTGACGGCGGAGATTGAGAGTTTGGAAGCGCAAATGGCGCGCTTGAAAACACAAGTAGAATTTTCTCGTCTCACACTTAGCGTGGAAGGGCGCGGGAATTTCGGCGCATCGCAAACAGAAAAATTGTTAGGCTTCGA
>JANOTC010000215.1:0-2409 GCA_031416175.1 Gammaproteobacteria bacterium | reverse complement strand
TAACAGATCTGGCCATGGGGGAGGACGGAGTACTTTACATCGCCGTAGGCGGTGCCGTGGTCATGCACGACCTGCGCGAGCGTTGGCGCGGCGCGCTCGTGAGTACGAGCGGTTTCAATGCTTGGCGTTTAAGTCCGACCTTAGACGGTGGCGCCTGGGTGTTGGACCGTGATAATCGACAATTGGCGCGTTTGCACGGATATCCGCTGTCTGATCGCGCCGATAAGCCTTACGCGCCAGGCACACTGCGGCCCTGTCGCGAAAACGCGAATCCGCCACGCCTTGAAGTGCTAGAAGATGTTGTCTGGCCAGCGCCTGAAACGCCAGTGGCCGTGGCGTGTGGTCCGGGCGGTGAAGTGGCGTTGCTAAGCTGGGAGAGCGGCGGTGATGCCTTGTTTCGGCAGCTCAGCGGGACGTGGCGTTTGAGCCAGCCGATGACCCTGCTTGGCTCACGTTTTCCCTATACGCTCGCGTGGGTGGCCAATGCACGGGTTGGCGTGCTGGTTTGCGGTGAAACCAACACGGCTTTGCCGGAGCCAAAGAGTGAGGCGCGGGTTTACAAAATCGTGGATGTCGCGAATGCGAACGGCCCCGTTCGCCAGTTCCCGTCGGGTGATCTCTATCCCGTTAAGATCGACTACAGCCAGGGTCCTTTTATTCACGGCCTTGATTACCCGCCGCATTATCCGTCATTCAGAGGCAGCCACGCCCTGCACCGGCTCTCGTTTCCTTTTTTCACCCGCCAGGGTCAGGCTTTCAACACCGCTTTAAGCGCGCCGATCGACAGCGCTAGCGTCGACACGGTTTGGCATCGGCTCTATATCGAGGCAGTCATCCCGCAGGGCTGCGGAATCCGCCTTTGGCTAGCGGCGAGTAACCACATTGTCGATTTGCTTGCAGACAACGCGCTGGGTCAACTTACCTGGTTCGAACATCGTTTCGGCGAGCGTTATCAGCAGGGCGGACGTAGCGATATTCCCGTGGGTAGCTGGACGTCGCTGGCTTCCGAGTTGCCGCATCATCCGGGCCTGCTGCCTTGCGCGCGCGAGGCGGAGCGCAAGGGCTTGTTCACCGTTTTGATTCAACGGCCAAATCGTAAAGTGCGGACGTTACGTGGTCGCTACCTCAATGTGCGGGTTGAATTGGTCGGATCGGGCAACGCCACCCCAGAACTATTCGCCGCGCGCGCCTATGGTGGGCGTTTTTCCTACGTTGAGCACTATTTGCCCAAACTCTATTGGGAAAAGGTGTTTTCGCCCGATGCCGACGATGAGGGTGCGGCCACTGAGGCAGATTTTCTTGAACGATTTGTAAATAATTTCGAAGGGGTGCTGACGCCCATCGAAGATCGGGTCGCCTATAGCGATTTGGTGACGCGACCGCAAACCGTGCCAGCGCAGGCGTTGGAATGGCTGGCAGCATGGATAGGCTTCCAGTTCGAGGCGGACTGGTCGGAAGCGAAACGCCGCCGTTTCTTGGCTCGCGCCGCTGAACTGTACCAGTGGCATGGCACTTTGCGCGGATTACGCCTAGCGCTGGAATTGGCCACCGAGGGGGGGGTGAGTGGCGGCGAGATAGTGGTGCTGGAAGACTACCGTTTACGGCGCACGTTCGCGACGATCATCGGTGCCAACCTGGACGACAAGGACGATCCACTGACCTTAGGTGGTATTGAGAGCGGCAACGCCTTCGTGGGTGACACGCTTTTCATTGGCGACGCGCTGCAGCGCGAATTCTTGGCCCTTTTCTCTGCGGATCTTGCCGTCACCGACGCCGAGCAGGCGGCAATAGATTCCTTCTTCGACAAGCTCGCCTTCCGCCTGACGATCTTGGTTCACCAGAATGTTCAGCCCCAGGATTTGGGCACGATTAAACGCATCGCCGAGCGCGAAGTGCCAGCACACGTCGAGTTTCGCGTGCTCACCACCACTGCGCCATTGTTGGCGGGTATCACTGCCCTGGTGGGCGTCGACACGTACCTCTCACCTAGGCCGCCGCCGCGCCCTGCGCGCGTCAACGGCAGTTATATCGGTCGCGGCGATTACGTGATGGGGCCAGCCACGCTCGACCCGCGCCTGGAAGGAATTGGCGGTACTGTCGCGCCGCCGGTGCAAGCGCCAACCGCCCGCGCGAACGACTTAACCGCCGAGTTCGGTGCAGATTTTACTCTTGACGGAAGTGCTTCCAGCGCCGCCGTCGGCCACAGTTTGGCAAGCTTTCAATGGACATTTATCAACGGAGGGAATTCGCAATGACGATTAAAACGCTCGAAGACATCAGGGCCAATCCGATCAAGACTGACGATGCCACCCTGACCCTACAGATGCCTGCCGATAAGCTAAAAGTAGGGGGCCACACGTTTCAACTGGTTGTGACCGATGACGCGGGAAATGTTTCTTCCCCGGCGAC
>JANOTC010000214.1:0-16202 GCA_031416175.1 Gammaproteobacteria bacterium | reverse complement strand
CAATGAGATGTTTTGTTTTTCTGCGATATCGGCAATGGTAACCGGCCCTAATGCTTCATTGATGGCAAGATCCATCATGGCGGCAACGGCGTATCTACCTTTGGATGGAATTTTCATAGTGCCCACCTTTCATCCTGACTGGTCATCTCGGTCACAAAACCAACTAAAACACTCAACTATATTTATATATTATCCGAGAGATTTGGTCAAGATTATTGTTGACTAATTTGGTAGGCGAGAAGTCATGGCGTGGTGGTCATGAATATTTCTAATGGGTTGAACGAATTGCTGAGTGTGGTATAGCGCCCACGTACAGCATATAGGGTGGGGTTACGTTAAAAATCGCCCCAGAGTGCTTGTAGTGCGCAAATGGCGGCAACCGTGGCGGTTTCGGCGCGGAGGATGCGCGGACCAAGTTGCGTAGGGAGGAAGCCACTTTGTTCGGCTAGTCTTATTTCCTTGTCGGTGAGGCCGCCTTCGGGGCCGATGGCGATGGCCACCTTTCCTTTCGGCGTTGTGTGTTGCCTCAGGGACACGGACGCGGTTGGGTCGAGTACAAATTTTGATTCGGCTTGGACGTTTTGGCTCCAGCTGTGAAGTTCTCCAATCTTCGCGAGTTCGGGTAGGCGGTTGCGACCGCATTGTTCGCAGGCGGATACGATCACAGCATGCCAGTGTTCCCACTTTTTGTCGGCGCGTTCGCCTGTAAGAGCGACCATACAGCGCTCTGTGGTTAACGGAACGATGCGTTTTACCCCAAGTTCGGTGGCTTTTTGAATGGCATAGTCCATACGGTCGCCTTTGGCGATGCCTAGGCCGACTTCAATGATGAGGCTTGATTCGCATTCGCGCGCGCGGTGGGCGTCGACGCTGACACGAAGTTGGCGTTTGTCTATCGTGTCGATATGACCACCAAATTCGCCGCCGAGGCCGTTAAAGAGAGTGATTTCGGCGCCGAGGGGTAAGCGTAATACGTTTTTTACGTGATGCGCGGCCTGGTCCGGGAGTGCAATGGATTCACTACTTACGAGGGAGTCGGGCACGTAAATGCGAGGGATGCGCATAGGTCTTGGCTAAAAAAATGAGCGTAAGAGTGGAAAGCGGGCGAGGCAGTTTGACATGCCTCGCCCGACGTTTCTTTTAGCGTTTCATCGACTGGAAGAATTCTTCATTGGTTTTGGTTTCCTTGAGCTTGTCGACAAGGAATTCCATGGCCGAGATATCTTCCATAGAGTGCAGCAGTTTGCGCAAGATCCACATTTTCTGCAATTCATCCTGCGAGGTCAGCAATTCTTCGCGGCGTGTGCCGGAACGATTGATGTTGATCGCGGGATAAATGCGTTTTTCAGCAATTTTACGATCCAAATGCACTTCCATGTTGCCGGTGCCTTTGAACTCTTCGTAAATCACATCATCCATGCGCGAGCCGGTATCAATGAGGGCGGTGGCAATGATGGTCAAGCTGCCGCCTTCTTCGATGTTGCGCGCCGCGCCGAAAAAGCGTTTTGGACGGTGCAACGCGTTGGCGTCGACGCCGCCGGTTAACACCTTGCCGGATGACGGGATGACGGTGTTATAGGCACGCGCCAAACGGGTGATCGAGTCCAGCAAGATGACGACGTCGTGGCGATGTTCGACCAAGCGTTTGGCTTTTTCGATCACCATTTCGGCGACTTGCACGTGGCGGCTGGCGGGTTCGTCGAAGGTGCTAGAAACCACTTCGCCGCGCACCGAGCGCGCCATTTCGGTTACTTCTTCAGGGCGCTCGTCGATCAGCAATACGATCAACATGCACTCGGGATGATTGGCCGCAATCGAATGCGCGATGTTTTGCAGCATCATCGTTTTACCGGCTTTCGGCGGCGAAACGATCAGTCCACGTTGGCCTTTGCCAATGGGCGCGGCCAAGTCGATGATGCGAGCGGTTAAATCAGCCGTTGTCCCATTGCCTAATCCCATTTTCAGCCGTTTGGCGGCGTGTAGTGGAGTGAGGTTTTCGAAAAGAACTTTGTTCTTTGCGTTTTCAGGTGGCTCCAGGTTGATTTCGTCGACTTTGAGAAGCGCGAAATAACGTTCGCCTTCCTTAGGGGGGCGAATTTTGCCTGAAACGGTGTCGCCTGTGCTCAGCGCGAAACGGCGAATTTGACTGGGGGAGACGTAAATATCGTCTGGTCCAGCCAAGTACGAGCCGTCGGATGATCGCAAGAAGCCGAAGCCGTCCTGCAATATTTCCAGAACGCCGTCGCCGTGGATGTCTTCGCCTTTTTTGGCTTGCGCCTTTAAGACGGCGAAGATGATGTCTTGTTTACGTGCCCGCGACATCCCTTCGATTCCGAGGGATGTGGCAATGTTAAGTAGCTCGGCAGGAGCGGTGCGCTTCAGTTCAGTGAGATTCATGCTTGTAGGTAATGACTAAGAAGTTGATGGGGGGTGACAAGACTGGCCAGATGAGTCCAGTGTTTCTGCGATTTCGCGGTTTCTGGAGAGCCAGTCGGATATTGGTTGAGTGGAGACCATAACATGAAATCAGGGCTGCGTCTAGTCTGTTTTGAAAACAGCCGCGTGACGTCAGCCCAAATTTCATTCATTTAGACATTGCTGTCAATGAAGGCGGTCAGTTGAGATTTGGATACGGCGCCTACTTTGGTCGCCTCGACGTTGCCGCCCTTAAATAACATCAGGGTCGGAATCCCGCGAATGCCGTACTTAGGCGGTGTGGCCGGATTATCGTCGATGTTGAGTTTGGCGATGCGAATTTTGCCGGCGTATTCTTCGGCAATTTCATCGAGGACGGGTGCAATCATTTTGCACGGTCCGCACCATTCCGCCCAATAATCGACCAGTACAGGGCCTTCTGCTTTGAGCACCTGCTCTTCGAAGCTGCTATCAGTTAAGTGGATAATGCGGTCGCTCACCTTGTGTTGCCTCCAAAATGTATGCCATGACGGTTAAATTTAGCTATCTGAAGTCGGTATCGGAACACATTCCCGCTGCCCGCAGTCACCTTGCCATTTGCCAGCGACATGATTTGCGGTATATAAGAGTGGCAGGAATGCCAGTATAGCGCTTCGGCGAACATCATGTCGCGTTGTAGTCTGGGCTGACGGCGTTTCTATCTTTTACCATTTCAGCCCAAACGAGATCGTAATTCAAGTCCTTCCTTCGAACTTTTTATGACACAAACACATTTATCTGACGTAACGTTTAAATCTTTTTCCCTTCCCGAGACGGTGCAGCGGGCCATTGACGAGGCAGGCTTCGGGCTTTGTACCCCGATTCAGGCGCGCGCGATGCCGATTGTTTTGGCGGGGGGCAACGTAATTGGACAGGCAAAAACGGGCACCGGTAAGACGGCGGCGTTTTTGGTAGCGATTTTCAATCGCTTATTGACGCGAGCGCCGGGTCCTCAACATAAGGCTGGGCAACCGCGCGCATTAATTTTGGCGCCGACGCGTGAGCTTGCGTTGCAAATACACAAGGACGCTGAGCAACTGGGTAAATACACCGGGTTGCGCATCGCGGTGGTATTTGGTGGTGCTGACTATGACAAGCAGCGCACGCAGCTTGAAGATGGTGTCGACGTACTAGTCGCGACACCCGGCCGCGTGATCGACTATTTCAAACAGCATGTTTTTACGTTACGTAGCGTTGAAGCAATGGTGTTGGATGAAGCGGATCGTATGTTCGATTTGGGCTTTATTAAAGACGTGCGATTTTTATTGAAGCGCTTGCCGGAGCCGGAAACGCGCTTGAATTTGTTGTTCTCGGCAACCTTGTCGTATCGCGTGGTTGAACTGGCTTACGAGCACATGGACAATCCGCAGGTCATCAAAGTTGAGATGGATAATGTGACGGCGACGGACATTGAGCAGTCTGTGTATTACGTCAGCAATGAAGAAAAAATTCCGTTGATGTTAGGTTTGTTTAAATCGTTAAAGCCTGAGCGGGCTATTATTTTCGTCAACACGAAAGTGGAAGCGGAACGCTTGTGTTCGTATTTAAAAATCAACGAAGTGATGGCGTGTGTGCTTTCCGGTGATGTTCCACAAAAGCGGCGTCAGGCCTTGGTGCTTGAATTTCAGCGCGGCGATTTTCCTGTGTTAGTCGCGACCGATGTGGCTGCGCGCGGCTTGCATATTCCTGATGTTAGCCACGTGTTTAATTATGACTTGCCGCAAGACGCCGAAGACTATGTGCATCGAATTGGGCGGACGGGCCGCATTGGCGCAAAAGGCGCAGCGATCAGTTTTGCTTGTGAGAAGTTTTCGTTCTATTTGCCTGATATTGAGCAGTTTATTGGTAAAAAAATTACGCAGGAGCGTGTGACTGCCGATTTATTGGTAACGCCCATTATACCTAAGCGCGTGCCAAGCACGGCGCCAGCGGGGCGTCCGCGTTCGGGGCAATCGAATGGGCGCAGACCTTCGCGGCCGCGCGTGGGCGGGCGTTAAGTTGGCGGTTGTTTCTTCGAGGTTGGCGGTTTAGGCGTTTTTCTTGGCCGCGACGCTAATTGGCTTTTTTGAGTGCCCCACATTCGCTGGGGTGCTCTGGCTCCAACGGCGTAGTAGTAGAATTTTTTCTCCGCCTTTGCGTTCCGCGCAACGTGGGCAGGTAAGGTAGGATAGATACAATTCTTTCGGCGTTCGGGCGCTGTCGATTAGTAACGCTTGTTGTGGCTGCACGGACTTGGTGATGGTGCCAATGTCGCCATCATGCAGCGCGACGTTGGCGGTGAACGGTGGTGTTAAGTACTCGACCAGTCGGGAGGGGCTTTGGCAGTCTTCCAGCAAACGCATTATCTCACCCCCCAACATGCCCATTCGCGAAAGTGTTAGCCCTGGCCACATTTCGACGAGTTCTAATTGCATAACGCTTTCAGCTTGTTTTTTTATGTACGCTTCGTAGGCCAGCGGCATGTGAAAAAAGGTTGGAATTTTCATTCTGTGGACGCATTGTCCAGCGAGATTGACGTCTTTCCCGGCCCAGCTCGGATAAGATTCTGGGCAGCCGCAGTCCTCGTCGGCCATTATTTTTGCCGCACTTTGCGATAGGTCATAAACACGTTAAAGAAGAATATCCAAAATCCCATTCCCATCGCGTTAGCGACGATGGTTATGGTAATTGGATAATACGTTGCGTGGAATTGCTCTTGTGTGCTGCGCGAGGTGTCGTCGAGCATGAGCATGCCTTCATAGATCCCAAAAAACATGAAGGTGCTGTAGAAGGCGATCAATCCAAGTGTGGTCCACCAAAATGAGTGTTCGACGAGTTTGTACGAGTACAAGGCTTTATTGGTAATGCGCGGGAACAAATAGTAGGTGGTGGCCATGACTAACAGAACGACGCCGCCAATGAGGTTCATGTGCGCGTGTGCCAAAGGGTCAATCATATGGCCGGGGCCACCATAGGGGCTGCCAATTGAATCAAGCCAAACACGGACTGGGTGAATGATTTGAATTACGCCGTGGACGGTGCCCACGAAGAAGCAGGCGGCGGAGGCGACAAGAAATTTAATTAATCGGGGTTCTTCGCGTTGAAAATTCATAACTGCCTTGCATTGAATAAGTTTGATTCGGCGAGTTCACGCCGGTCATTTTTTCTAATATGGGGTTGATTCTACCTTACGCGACCGCCGGACTGAAGTCGAATTGCCGTTTCGGCTAAACGCTTCCCTAATGCACGTGAGAGTCGTTTCTCGCTTTCGCTGATGGCGCGGCGTCCGTCATCGCCTGATACGTGGCTGGCGCCATAGGGTGTGCCACCTGTTTCCGTGTTGTGCAAGTCGGCTTCGCTGTAAGGCAAGCCCAGTATCAACATGCCATGGTGCAAGAGCGGTAACATCATGCTCAGCAAGGTGGTTTCTTGACCGCCGTGTAGGGTCGAGGTGGAGGTAAAGACGGCGGCTGGTTTGCCAATTAACCCGCCCGAGACCCACAGCGAGCTGGTGCCGTCGAGAAAATATTTCAAAGGTGCAGCCATGTTGCCGAATCGTGTGGGACTGCCCAGGGCGAGGCCTGCGCATTCGCGGAGGTCGTCTAAGGTAGCATAGGGGTGGCCGCTATTGGGGATGCTAGCTTCGGTGGTCTCGCAGACGGTGGATACCGCCGGTACGGTGCGTAAGCGCGCTTGGGCGCCGGGAATCTCTTCTATGCCGCGCGCAATGAGATTCGCGAGTGCGGCCGTTTTTCCGTTGCGGCTGTAGTAGAGCACCAGTATTTCGTTCATTCGGATGTTTCCGTGGTCTTGCGTGCGTGCATTTTGATGATGTTGGTTTTCCAAAGGGCCGGGCCAGTTTGGTGGATTGACTCGCCGTTGACGTCGACGGCGACGGTCACGGGCATGTCTTTGACAATGAATTCGTGGATGGCCTCCATGCCCAATTCGGGGAACGCGACGATACGGGAGGATTTAATGGCTTTGGCGACGAGGTAGGCGGCGCCGCCGGTGGCGATTAGGTAGGTGGCGCGGTGGCGTTTGATGGCGTCAATTGCCTCAGGACCGCGTTCGGCCTTGCCGATCATCCCCAGTAAGCCGGTTTTGGCGAGCATGGCTTCTGTAAATTTATCCATGCGGGCGGCAGTCGTGGGACCGGCGGGGCCGATGACTTCGTTGGCGGTTGGGTTGACGGGGCCAACGTAGTAGATGAATTTGTTGTGGAAGTCTAAGCCGTTGGGAAAGGCTTCGCCTTTGGCTAAGAGGTCGACTAGGCGTTTGTGGGCGGCATCGCGTCCGGTGAGCAGTCGGCCAGAAAGAAGGAGGGTTTCGCCGGGTTTCCAGGCGGTGATCGCTTCTCGGCTGAGTGTGTCTAGGTCGACACGGTGCGCGGTCGCAGCAGGTTGCCAATCGATTTCTGGCCAGTCGTCCATGGACGGCGGCTCAAGTAGGGCCGGGCCATTGCCGTCTAGAGTGAAATGGATGTGGCGGGTGGCGGCACAATTGGGCACGATGGCGACGGGTTTGGACGCGGCGTGAGTGGGGTAGCTTCGCACTTTCACGTCGAGTACGGTGGTGAGGCCGCCGAGGCCTTGCGCGCCGATGCCGAGGGCATTTATGCGGTCATACAGGGTGATGCGCAGCTCTTCTTCTGTGCTTTTCGGTCCGCGTGTTTTCAGTTCGGGCATGTCGACGGGTTCTAACAGGGCGTGCTTGGCGAGGATGGCGGCTTTTTCGGCGGTGCCGCCAATGCCCACGCCGAGTAAGCCGGGCGGACACCAGCCAGCACCTAATTTCTCTACCGTTTGGACGACCCAGTCGACCAAATCGTCGGACGGATTGAGCATGGCCAACTTGGCCTTGTTCTCGGAGCCGCCGCCTTTCGCCGATAAATAGACAGTGACGCTGTTTCCGGGCACCAAGATTGTATGGACAACCGCAGGCGTGTTGTCGGGCGTAATCTTTCGTTTTCCGGCTGGATCGGTCACGATGGAGCCGCGTAACGGGTTTTCCGAATTGGTGTAAGCGCGGTGCACCCCTTCGTTTACCATTTCTTCCACGGTCAGTTTCGTGGCCCAACGGACGTCCATGCCGACTTCGACGAAGGCGATGACAATGCCGGTGTCTTGGCAAATGGGTCGGTGGCCGAGGGCGCACAAGCGCGAGTTGGTTAAGATTTGGCCGATAGCGTCCTTGGCGGCGACGCCTTCTTCGCTGTGATAGGCGCGCGTCATTGCTTGAATGAAGTCGTTGGGGTGATAAAACGAGATGAATTGCAATGCGTCGGCGACGCTGGCGACAAAATCTTCTTGATGAATGGTGGTCATATTGGCATCAGTCTATAAATTGGCACTGGGGTTAATGGCGCGATGTCTGTTGCAATGCGATCATTATATGAGTTCAGGCGCTATCATAGCGCAGTAAAACGGGGTGATGTGGGGATGTGGCGAAAGAGTGTTTTAGGGGTGGCCTTGGTTTTCGCTCTGTGCACACCCGCCTTAGCGGCCGATTTTACCTTGTTTGATGTGGACGGCGTACCACATAAGCTTTCCGATTACCGCGGCAAATGGGTTGTGGTGAATTATTGGGCGACATGGTGCCCACCGTGTGTTGAGGAGATGCCTGAACTCATATTTTTCCATGACGGGCATAAAGATAAAGATGCAGTGGTGTTGGGCATCAATTTCGAAGAAATTGGTGTGGAAAAAGTGAAGGCATTCATGGATGAGTATTTAGTTTCTTATCCTGTTTTATTGAGTGAGACGGAGCGGGATGGTCCATTGGGTAAGATACCTGCCCTGCCAACGACGTTTATCGTGTCGCCTTCGGGCCAGGTGGTTCAGCGCAAAGTGGGGCAGGTTAATATCGCGTATCTTGAAAAAATAATGAAGGAAAAGGCGACGAGTAAAGCCCAATAGACGAGGATGATGATGAAACACATTTTTCGCTTTGCTATTTTTTTGTTGATGACTTCTTCGGTTTCGTCGGCGTTTGCGGACGTGCCGAGAGATCCGTACAAGTATTTCTTCAACGACACGTTTGGCGATTTTCGTGAGGAGTTGCAAACCGCGCAGGCTCAAAGAAAGCAAGGTGTCCTGGTGTTTTTTGAGCTGGATGAATGTCCGTTTTGTCACTACATGAAAGAGCACGTTTTGAATCAGCCTGAGGTGCAAGCCTACTTTCGCGAACACTTTTTGAATTTCGTCGTCGATATCGAAGGTGACGTCGAAATGACCAATTTTCAAGGCGTGCCAATGAAGCAGAAAGATTTTTCCTTAAAAGAAAATCGAGTGCGGGCGACGCCGGTATTTGGTATTTTCGATCTTGATGGAAAATTAATTGCGCGTTTCACGGGGCGGACTTCTGGGGTGGATGAGTTCATGTTATTCGGGCGCTACGTGGTGGAAGGGCGATACAAAGACGAGCCGTTTTTGAAATTCAAACGGTCGGTGTTGGAGAAGGCGAGCGCTCTTTAATGACGGGTAGGTGGCCCGCCTTTTCTTGGCTTATTGCTGCATTGTTTTTCGCGCCTGACGCGCGTAGTGAAGCCGGTTCTTCGGATGCCTTACCGGAGCCACTTGTGTATGAATTCGCGCTGGGACTGATAGATGAAATGCATCCGTCCTTGCTGCAAGCGGAAGAGTTGATCAATGCGGCCGCCGCCGATGTAGAAGCCGCCAAAGCGCGTGATGCGTTGAGCGTAAACCTGCAAGGAAGACTACGTTGGGTCGATCCGGCACCCACATCTTCGGTCCAGGATCGCGATGATCATCGCCTAAGTCTATTCGCGAGCAAGCGCCTTTGGGACTTTGGTCGAACGGGTGGCGGCATTGTCGCCGCCGAACAAGAGTTGGAGAGTCGCGCGTGGGGCTTGGTGGAGGCGCGTACGCGAAAACGCTTGGAAATAATGGAGCGTTATTTCGATGTCTTAATCGCGGATCTTGAGTTCGCGCATAACGAAGAGGCGATGGCGATAGGTTATGTTCGCTCCTTGCGTGCACGAGATCGACGCGAATTAGGTCAAGCCTCGGACATAGACGTGCTCAAGACGGAGAGTGAATATCAAGCGACGCGGCAAGCGCGTTATGTCAGCAAGGCGCGTCAACGTGCGTCGCGGGCGAGGTTGGCTTCTGTCTTAAATCACCCTCGAAAATTGTCTTCTACTTTGGTCCCGCCTAAATTGCCTGAAATCGGGTTTAAGTTGCCGAACCTGGAGCTTTTACAAAAGCTGGCCGATGAGCGAAATTCTTCTTTGACGATTTTGCGTGCGCAGGTAGAAGCGGCGCGTGGGCGTGTTGCGTCGGCGCGTGCAGAATATTTGCCTGTTCTTAGCGCCGAAGCAGAAACGGCGGTTTATTCGCGGGATTTGAGCTCGAATGATCGTTGGCGAGCGGGATTAGTGTTAGATGTGCCCTTGTATCAAGGCGCACGGGTTTCGGCGCAAGTATCGAAACAACGGGCGGCCTTATATGGGCAGGAGGCTGGTCTTGAAGATCGACGCCGCGAAGTGCAGCAGGCTGTCTTGGAAACATGGCTCGAATTGGAATCATTGCTGATACAAAAGCAAGCGCGTGACGCGCAGGCGAAGTTCCGCGAGCTTTATTTGGATCGTGCCCGGGCAGTGTATGAGATGGAGTTGCGGAGTGATCTTGGCGACGCCATGGTAGAGCTGACTAATAGTAATTTGCAGACGGCTCGCAATCACTATCAAATTGTGTTGGCTTGGGCACGGCTCAAGGCGTTAACGCGTTCAGAATTTGAGGACATGCAACCGTGAAGTTGAAATTTCTTTTGTTGGTATTTAGTTTGGCGTTTGCGGTTGACGCGCACGCTAGCGAAGTGGATGCGCAGTTGGAGTGGGCGCATCGTGTCGAGTTGGGCACCTTGGTGTCGGGTGTTGTAACGGAAGCCAGTGTGGGCGTCGGCGATAAAGTTGTTGCTGGGCAAGTTCTGTTACGTCTGGATCAGCGCGCCTTTCGTGCTCGCTTGGATGAGGCGCGCGCAAAAGCAAAAAACACGGAGCTGGAGTTGTCGGAAGCCAAGCGTGAGCTGGAGCGTGCGCAAGAGTTGTATAACCGAACGGTGTTGTCTGACCATGATTTGGTCGAAGCGAAAATTGCTTTTGGTAGGTCGGAGCTGGTGGCTTTGAGTGCGGCGACTGTGCTCGCGCAAGCTGAGGTCGATTTTCAATATAGTGAAGTCCGTGCACCATTTGATGCGATTGTGCTAAGGAAGAATGCGGAAGTTGGACAGGTGATTGTTGTGCAGCTTCAGGCGACGCCTTTGCTGATTATTGCGGAGCGTGGAACGATGCTGGCGCGTGCCGAAGTTGACGCTGAGACGGCCAATAATCTGACGATTGGAATCGATGCAAAGATTCGAATCGGTAAAGTGGAATACAGCGGAAAATTGCGCACGCTAGGTCTTGAGGCAGCAGGGATGAAGGGTGGGGCGACTCGTTATGAAGCGTTGTTTGTATTTCAGACAAAGAATGAAGCGTTGCGGGCCGGACAAGCCGCACGAATAGATTTGTCGAAGTGACGCGTCACGGTTCTGTCACGATAGTGTGTTGAAATAGGGTCTTCAATTAATGGAGGCCTTATGCAAATTATGCACAATGAAGAACTGAATGACGAAGTGACGACAGATTGGTGGCGATGTCAGATGTACAAACAGGTGGCGACTTTAATACACCACCCTACACTCGAAGCGGAGACACGTTTAAAGGTGATGGTGGGCGAATACAGAAGATTCGTAATGCATTCGATCAATTCGCTAGAGCCGAAGCACTTGCTCGGTAATGCGATATATCCGCGAGATGCTTAGCGTGCAGATCAAAAGGGGAAAATTAAGGCGCGTCTGCCGACATTTGCGCGATTCGGCAGACGCCCTCCAATAATCAATAGTCTTTGTCGAGGTCTTCTTCGAAGTCGTCTTCAGGTTCGTCATCGTCGACTTCTTCGGCCGGATCGTCCCATTCTTCGTCGTCTTCGTCCGACTTGGACAGCTCAATGTCTAGTGTATGCCAGGCATTGAAATCGAGCGTTTCCTTGCTACCGTCTTCATATTGCAAGTCAATAGCGTCGTCATCTTCGTTTACGGATAATACTTCGAAAGTCTGATCTCGATCCGTATCTACGTACCATGTTCCGGCTGCTGGAATGAGTTCCGTCGTCATTCGTCTTGTCTCCTACAAGGCAATAATTTTGTACATGCATAACTGCAAAGCAAGAGTCATGCTTGGATCGAATTCGGTGAATCGGAAAACGTGGCAAGCAACATTGCCAGCGTGTTCCCGCACCCCACGCGCCTATGATACTCCGAAAGAAACGCCGAGCAATCCTAGTCAAAGTGGTAACGTAAATAAGCTTAGCAAAGTCGTGGCATTGACTGCCAAAATCCTGACGAGGAGTAAGAGTGGGGTGCACTATACTATACTCCCGGATTGTCTTGGTAAGCTGGAGGGCTGAGGTCAGGCGTGCGTATATTAACGGTTAATGCGGGAAGCGCTAGTCTAAAACTCGCACTCTTTGACGTGCAGGGTGAGCAGTGGCTGCGCCTAAAATACGTGAATCGCGCAGCAAAGATGGACGAGTATGCGGGGATCATGGCGGAAGTTGTCGCAAAGTTTGCCGGTGCTGTAGATGCCGTCGTTCACCGTTTTGTTCACGGGGGCACGCAATTCTCGCGGCCAGTGGTCATTAGCGCTCAGGTAGAAGTGGCGCTGGGTTCGTTGGCTTCACTTGCGCCTCTGCACAATCCGCCTGCGCTACAGGGCATTCGGATCGTTCGTGAATTATTGGGCGCCGCTGTCACACACATTGCTGTCTTTGATACGGCGTTTTTCGCCGACCTTCCTGCCGTTGCGATCACCTATGCTTTACCTAAAACGTTGTCGGCTCAATTTGGACTTCGTCGTTTCGGTTTTCACGGGATAGCGCATGAGGCGCGCTGGCGACGCTGGTCTGAACTCGCCGGTGATTCATTGCCGACGAGTCGAGTTATCTCATTGCATCTCGGAGGCGGCTGTTCGGCTGCGGCAATTTTGGGTGGTAAAGCGCAAGATTCGTCGATGGGGTTTTCGCCATTGGATGGCCTCGTCATGGCCACACGTAGCGGTGACATAGACGCTTCAGCGCTGATGCATGTGTTGAAATCGGGGCAGTACAGCGTCGATGAATTGGAGCGTTTACTCAATAAAGAGTCGGGATTACTCGGCTTGTCGGCGCACAGTGGCGACATGCGTGCGCTGCTTGATAGCGAGCGCCAGGAAGATCAGTTTGCGATTGATGTGTTTATTTTCCGCGTCAGAAAATATATTGGTGCCTATGCGGCTGTGCTGGGTGGACTTGACGCGATTCTCATCGGCGGCGGCATTGGCGAGTTTCAGCCCTCCGTGCGCGCGCGAATATTCGAAAACATGGCTTGGCTGGGGATTGAATTTGATCCGCCAAAAAACGCACGCGTGGTAAATGGCGAAGCAAGCCTAAGCGCAGAGGGTTCGGCTGTTTCGGTATGGTTAATTCCCACTGACGAAGAACGCGCATTGGCGGAACGGGCTGTTCAATTGATGTTATTAATCCAGGACGGAGATCAGTATGATTAAGTCAATCGGTATGATTAGAGTGCGGCCTTGTGTGCCGGATGCCTTGGCGCGACTCACGGACCTTGCCCATAACCTTCGTTGGGCTTGGCATCATGAGACGCGCGCCCTTTTCCGTCGTATTGATCGCAATGCGTGGGAAAAGTCGGGTCGAAATCCTGTTGCGATGTTAGGATCAGTAGATCAGAAAAGGCTCGCAGAAGTGGCGAAAGATGCCGGCTTTATGGCGCATTATGCGCGTGCCTGCCAGAGTCTAGATCAATATCTTGCAGATCGAACGACCACCTGGTTTGCTAAGAATCTCGAAGGCACTGCGGGCATGCGCGTCGCCTATTTTTCCGCAGAGTTTGCGATTACAGATTGCTTGCCGATTTATTCCGGGGGCCTGGCCGTATTAGCGGGCGATCACTTGAAGTCCGCTAGCGATCTCGGTTTGCCCTTGGTGGCAGTGGGTTTGTTGTATCAAGAAGGATATTTTCAGCAATATCTCAATATGGACGGTTGGCAGCAAGAGGCGTATACCGAACACGATTTTTATACTATGCCGATTAAGCCCGTGATGACCGCGAGCGGGACAAATTTGACGCTACGGGTGCCTTTGGGATCGCGCGAAGTCAAAGTGAAAGTATGGGTGGCACAAGTCGGGCGTATAGCGTTGTATTTGTTAGATACGAATTGCGCCGACAATAGTGGCGATGATCGAAACATAACCGACCGACTCTACGGCGGTGATGTGGAGCTACGCATCAAACAGGAGGTGATCTTAGGTATCGGCGGAATGCTCGCGTTGGAAGCCATGGGTATCGCCCCAGATGTGTGTCACATGAACGAGGGTCATACCGCGTTCCTGGCGCTCGAACGCATTCGACAACTAATGCGGCGGCATGGTTTAAGTTTTGATGAAGCACGCGAAAGCGCGCGGGCTGGGCACGTATTTACCACGCACACGCCGGTCGAGGCAGGCAATGATTACTTTAGTGCCGCGTTGGTCGAACAATATTTACCGGCTTGTTACAGCGCCTTGGGTTTAAGTTTGGAGCAATTTCTTGCCCTCGGCCGCAAGCACCCAGGCAACTCAAGCGAAGCGTTTTGCATGACCGTGTTGGCGCTCCGCATGGCTGCGCACAATAACGCCGTGAGCCGCCTACATGAGGGTGTGACACGCCGCATGTGGGGCGATGTGTGGCCGGGGGCGCCTGTCGATGAGGTCCCGGTATCGCACGTCACCAATGCGGTTCATGTTGAGTCGTGGATTTCAACGGAAATGTCGGACCTGTTTGATACCTATCTTGGCCCTGACTGGCGCGAGCAACCTGGTGATCAGAGCGCCTGGAAATGGATTGCGCACATTCCCCACGAGGAGTTGTGGCGCGTTCACGAGCGCCGCCGTGAGCGCTTGGTTGCATTTGCCCGCACCCGCTTAAAGATTCAGCTAAATGCGCGCGGTGTGAGTGCGCGCCAATTGAATTGGGTCGACGAGGTGTTAGATCCTGAGGTGCTTACAATTGGCATTGGCAGACGATTCGCGACGTACAAACGGCCCCTTCTACTTTGGCAGGACGTAGAACGCCTTGAGCGCTTGCTCAACAACAGCGAGCGTCCCATTCAAATTATTTACGCGGGCAAGGCACATCCGCGCGATGAGCCGGGTAAACAGTTAATTCGCAATCTCATTCACATGGCCAGCCAGCCATCCATGCGTAAGCGCGTGGTGTTTCTTGAAGATTACGACCTCGATGTTGCACGTTATATGGTGCAAGGCGTGGACGTCTGGTTAAATACGCCGCGACGATTCATGGAGGCCAGTGGCACCAGTGGTATGAAGGCCATTTTTAACGGCGTACTCAATCTAAGCATTTTAGACGGTTGGTGGGATGAGGCGTATACGCCCGAAGTGGGCTGGGCCATCGGTGCCGGTGAATCCTATCAAGACGAGGCGTTGCAAGATCAAGTCGAGTCGCGCGCTTTATATGATTTACTCGAAAATGAAATCGCGCCGATGTTCTACTCGCGTGGTGCGAATCGAGTTCCACGGCAATGGGCTGAACGAATAAAAACAGCCATGATCGAGCTATGCCCACGCTTTAACACGCATCGCATGGTTAACGAATACGCTACCCGTTATTATAGGCACTCCTATCGCCACCATCAACGATTGATGGTGGACGAATTTGCGGTCGGTAAACGCCTCGCGCGCTGGCGACAACGGGTTATTGCCGCGTGGCCTGGGGTGGGCGTTGTTAAGGTGGATGTGTCGGTGCCAGATGGCTTGCAAGTGGGCGATCCGATTACCGCACGCGCATGGGTCGATTTAGGCGGGTTAGGCATTGAGGACGTTACGGTGCAGTTCTGCGTGGGCCGAATAGATGCAAAGTCAGAATTAATTTCTCCGATTGCGATTACCTTGTTTCCTGATGGTAACGATGGCAGCAGCAAAGTGTACAAAGGTACCACAGAACCCTGTGGAATTAGCGGTTTGCATGGTTATTCGGTGCGCGTGTTGCCCGTTCATCCCGATCTTGATAGCCCTTGGGATCTAGGCTTAGTAAAATGGGCGAGTTGAGATAATTTTCGGAATATTGCGTGAAATGCGTGAAAAAGAGGTTGTTTGATGCCGAGTGCGGTTAGATATATTGCGCCTCCTAACGTTTCTCCAGAGGCGGTTATGCAGATGGCCTCGGACGCTGGTTGCGACAAAGTGTTTCCACTTCTGCGACGTGGCGTACACCACGGTTGGATAGGTGAAACGAGGCGCCCGACATGGGCTGGGTTAACCGAGAATCGTGCGTCTTGGGCTGCCGCTGAGGCGTTGTTTTTGCCTCAAATGGTTGCTGCTGAACTCGGTCATCACGTTGACAGCTTGGTGCTTTCGGCACAATTGATGGAAAGCGTAGTGGACGGCGTCGCCTGTGAAGAACTGTTTGATCAACATAGCTATGTTGATCGCTACGGCGCGCGCTTCGAATTGCTTGCCGGTGTTTATGATGAAGGCGACGAACAGGCAATTGGCACCGTCGAATTCGACGTGCTTGAGAATGGCGAGCCAACCGACGAACTGGTCTGGGTCAAAGCGTCTTGGTTATCGTTCGAAGATGACGATGTTTCTCTGCGATTCCGTTTTTCCCACGGACACGATTTGTATGAGCCTGTTGCCGTCGATTATACT
>JANOTC010000213.1:0-3513 GCA_031416175.1 Gammaproteobacteria bacterium | reverse complement strand
ACTTTGTAAGTCAACCCATCGGTTTTTTAGCTTATGGAGTAAAGGGTAAAACATTTAACTTTGCTCCTGGGCGGGGTGGCGCTGGGGTCTCGAGAGCCAACGATTAAGCAATAAAAACCCTTTAAGCATTGGGATCCAAATAGCCGTTAGGATCGATTTCTTGAGGGTGAAATCAACCATTAGAATTTCTGTGTCTAATGCACCCAAGCCCTTTTTGAATTGTTTTAGCGTTTCTCGATTCGCAAGGCCCAGGGTTAGTGAGCGAATGTCGTGTTGAGCAAGCAGTTCTGCGACATTTGCTAAAAGAAATGGCGCTGCACCAATTTTCATCCCTTCAGGGCTTGTCCCCCCCATCATATAATAGGCCCGATCATGAATAATACATATTTGCACAGCGGCTGCGATAGTGTCACCACACTTGGCAAAATATAATTTCGATGTAGAAAACGTAAGTACATCTTTTAATTCGCTGTGATTGTGTTTCGAATTATTGATGCCGGATTGGGAGCGCCGTATATCTGAAAAATCGACCATTTCAATATACTTGGGAATGGCTTCATGCACGGGAAGCTCGATGACCGTGCATAAGCGATCGGCTTTTGAGATATTTCTTTTTATGTTTGAGGAAAACGCCGAGTAAGGAATAGGTGCGGTGGATAGGATGAATTGTGTTGAGCTTATGTTAAAGCTAGCTTGGGATAAAAGAGGCTTGGAAATGCTGGTTAATTTGGCCTGGAAAAAAAAGGTGATAAAACTATTGCGCCGCAGGATGGGGTGCGTTGATACCATTTCATGCCAATAATCGATGGATTTGCACTCGGGAGAGACGATTACCGTTAAATAGGAGGTCGTGACGCCAACCATTTGCACGGCGATGGCAACGTTTCTATTTGGGTCGATAAGCGCCCAGAATGTGGAAGTTTTCCATGAGGCTGCAAAAATATGAATGCTAAAACCCAAAATATCCGTGTTTAACCCTTGCTGCTGCAGATAGGCACCTAATTGGTGTGGATTCAAAAACGCTTTTAAGGTTGCTTTTGTAGTCATAGGTTGAGATGCGACACGGATTTGCAATAAATGTTTAAATGCATCGACGCCGAAAGGCGATTTATTAACTCTTCTGAGGCGGGGGAATCAATGATATCGCTGTGACTAAATGTTAAGGTAAATCGCCAAGGCAACAAAAATTCTTGATGCCATGTTGGCGTTGATAGAGGTTTCCACGAAAAATCCGGTTTCAGATAGTCGATCGTGAGTTGCGTTCCAGTTAGTCGGCTTATGTCTTCCATGATTTTTTCAGGCGTAATGAGCAAGTATCCATACAGAGTATCAGTATCCACAACTTCAAAATTGCGTAATTCTCCTTCGCTGTCGACCAAGCCAGAAATGCGCCAATGGCTATGACACTTAACAAACAGAATGTAAATATCGCGAGAGATTGTTCTTGCATGTGACGCCTCACAATAAAAACGATGGGCTAAATACCCGGACCCGGGCGCAATCAAGTTGCGTCATCGCTTTAACTGGGTCTCGTGTGAATACATAAGTGCCTATTAATTTTGTTAGGCTTGATAGCATTTAAATACTCGCCGCGCTCAGCGGGTCGTTGCTATTGAGGTGCCGGCAGCATTGTGTATAACGCGTCCAACATAGCTGAGGGAATTCTATAATCAGCCACAATTTTAGCCTGTTGGAGATCAAGTGCAAGTACAGAGCACTCCTCAATCATATCGCCTCGCATTAACAGACGCCGCGCCCAAGCTATTTTTTCTAAGCGCTTCGTTTTTCTGAGCCGGGAAAAACCGACATAGCAGATGTCCCCATCAAAGTGCAAACCACGACACCAACCGCGGAGCCCACCATATCCTTTGAGAGCAGAGAGCTGGATTGTTTCGACGACTTGTAGGGTTTTGGCATCGGCAATGACGATTGAACCATCCACAATGGTGAAATAGATGTGGCCCTGGTGAACTATGCCATCATGAATGCTGATAGGTTTTTTTGCGCCGCTGACATTGATGCGTTTATTAACGTCCACAAGAGACACGGCATCTTCCTGTGTGCAACGTGTGACCCAAGGTTCATCACCAATCCAAAAGACATAGTTGGGGTGGCTATCATGCGGTCTGGTCGAGTGCTGCTTACGGTAGTCAATATCCGCTGAAAAGCGGTGCCATAACGGTTTGCCTTCGGCGTTGATGTACCGAATGATGGCGCCAGTACTTTTATCCAGTACGACTACCATATCCAAGCCGGTTGAAGTTACGTATAGCTCATTATCGCGTATGGCGACCGAATGAATGTTATGGAAGCAAGTGTGGGAGAAGGTTTTGAGTAGCTGGAGCGTAGGGTATTGATAGAGACGGACTTCAGTATCTGTGGTCAACCAAAGTTGCTGTCCTTCAACGGCGCCAATCGTGAATTCAAGGTTGGGGTGGATATCCGGAAAGTTCTCATTGCCTTCGTTAATGGCGAGCAATTCCTCTAGCGCTCCAGACTGGGTGTTTAAACGTAGTAGTTTTGCGCAGCCATAGTATTTACCCTCACCAAGTTCAAAACCATTCTCACGTAAAACACCGCCAGTTAATAGGATATTGTTACTCATTGTGTCCGTTCTTTTTGATCGGGTGAATTAGCGTTTTTGTTGATTTGTTCAATCGTCCATTCGCCAACCTGATCGCGCCAACTTTGACTGGAAAATGTGTGGTTAGCAGCATCCAAACGCTTGGTAGTGATTGTCGGCGAAGCGCAGATTTTTTTCCAGCGTGAGTCCTGTCGAGACAATGTAATAAACTCTTGTGCGACGAGGTCGTTACCGCTCAGGATAAAGAGCACCTTGCCTCGAAATAGCTTTAAGCCTTCTAGCATACGCTTAAGATAAGTTTGAGAACCATGACGCGGATTTGCCATAGTCACGGAGCCGCTATCATTAATTTCGCTAGACGCGGCAGATTTAACCGATTTGTGCAGATCGCCTAGTGAGTTCCGCAGTCCCACTCCACCGGTGAGGAGCTTAGTCCAAAATGAGCGCTGTAGTAGGCGTGTAAGATAGTAGTGCTTCAACCGCGTCTTGGCCGCCAGAGCTTCATGATGAACCCAGGGGTTGAGCAAGATGACATCGCTCACCCGGGTATCAGTGTGACCGTAATAGAGTGCTGCCGAAGCGGCATCGCACAATCCCCATAATGCCACGTGGCTGAGGCGAGGAATTTGCGCTACTAAAACGTCTATGGCCGCGTGAATATCCGCATGAATCTCTTCAAAATTACGAAATTCGCCTTCGCTATCACCCATGCCTCGATAGTCGAAGCGGATTGAGGCAATGCTATGAGTGGCCAGTTGCCGCGCCAGCAGTGTGAACTGGCGGTGGCTGCCGGCTCGATATTGTGGGCCGCCGACTACGATGACCACGCCGTGCTCACTTTGTATTTCGGGTTGCGTCACAATACCGATCAGTCGGCAGCCTTCGCAGTCGAAAACGACTGCTTGTTCATGCCAAGTGGGAGTTTGCAT
>JANOTC010000212.1:0-3434 GCA_031416175.1 Gammaproteobacteria bacterium | reverse complement strand
CGTATGTTTTGCGTCACATGCAGTTCACCGGGTGATGAACTGCGCGTGCGATGCGGACTTTTATAGCGAAGAATTTGGAACTATGCAATAGCGAAAAAAAACTTATTTTAATCGTCGCCAAGTCACGACAGTGGCTGGCGGAAACACGAGGCAACACTCAAGCACCTCTTTCCGTCCCTCTACTTCGCCCACCAGCTCCAAATTGGCACCGCCCACAAACACACCCATCTTGATGTACTGTCGCGCATAGTAATTCTTGCCACCAACCGCCTCAAAGACAATAGAGTTATTGCCGAACTCTGACTCCGTCGACAATGTATGACTTCCTGGTACAACCGTCTTGTAGAAGTACGTTTTATTCGCCGTTTCCCCAAGCAACGTCCCATCGAGCGTCAGACTTAAAAATTGTATGCGGCATAAATCCCAGCAACGTTCCCGTCGAATTTTACGTTTGATGCCCCGCTAAGCTGGTAGCTGATTGCCGTGTATCGAAGGTCAAAACTGTAATGCTGACTCGGCTCCCATCCAACTTGCGCTACGTAGCCTAGAGCGTTCTCAAAATTGCTTACGAATTTTGTTCCCGGAATATCCACATCAAGCTTCGGATTCAACTGATACTCGATCCCGACGCCCAGTTTCACGCTTGAAAAATGGTAAAACTCTATTATATCAATTGGAAGCGCGCTCCACGTAATATCGCCATTGTCAGCAGTGGGGCCGCCAAATTTATAACCGACGGAAATTTGGGTTCTGAAAGGGCTATTCACACCGTTGGCAATGTCAGCACCAACGGCGAGAAGAATACCGTTATTAGCACGAACATCGGCGCTGTCACCATTGGTGAATTTTACTGAACCCAACTTTTCACCACCAAAATCTGCACCCGCCAGTGCGAGCCACCGCACTGGCGCGTCTTCAGCATGTGCCTGCGCCGGGACCAAGAACGAAAGTAGCGACGTGATGGCAAGTGTTTGGACCCAAGAAACTTTTATCATGTTAAGACTCCAAATTGGCTAGTATTTAGACGCTGATTCGTCTTGTTGAAACCTCGCCGATAATAGTCGCGACAGAAAGAAAAAAGCAACGATAATTGCGCATCAACAACCTCACGCCACTTAGAGATTTACGCCACCATGCATTTAGTGCCGCAAACCTTTAGAATATGCCGCCTGTAGTGACTTTACCCGCACCCCCTTTTTGAGAAGACTGACTCGGCGCCTATACCACTATGTACAAAATCTACGGCATCAAAAATTGCGACACCATGAAAAAAGCCATGACGTGGTTAGACGAACACGACATCGCCTACCAGTTTCATGACTACAAAAAATCCGGCGTCGACGAAAAACTGTTGCGGCAATGGGCCGAAGAACACGGCTGGGAAAGTTTGGTCAATCGCAAAGGCACCACCTGGCGCAAGTTAACGGAGAGTGAACGAGACAACATTGACAAGGAAAGTGCGATCAAGCTCATGTTAGCGAATTCGTCATTGATCAGGCGCCCCGTGCTTGATATTGGTCCTTTCGTGCGCATCGGTTTTGATAGTGACGAATACCACGAACTTTTCATCTGAGTAACATCTAAACCCATGTCTGCCACACTTGATCTCGCCAAAGATTTAATCGCCCGCGCGTCGGTCACACCTGATGATTTTGGCTGCCAAGAAGCCATGATTGCGCGCCTGGAACCGCTTGGATTTGGGATCGAGCGCTTGCGCTTCGGCGACGTCGACAATTTTTGGGCGCGCCGTGGCGATGAAGGTCCGTTGTTCGTTTTTGCTGGTCACAGCGATGTGGTGCCGACGGGGCCGCTCGACCAATGGCAGTCGCCGCCGTTTGTACCGACTATTCGCGACGGTTTGTTGTACGGTCGCGGTGCCGCCGACATGAAAGGCAGCCTGGCGGCGATGATCACTGCGTGTGAGCGCTTCATTCGCAGTCACCCCAATCACGCTGGCTCGATTGGCTTTCTGATTACCAGCGACGAAGAAGGCCCAAGTATCAACGGCACGGTCAAAGTTGTGGAACACCTTGAGGCGCGCAATGAAAAAATGACGTGGTGCTTAGTGGGCGAACCCTCCAGTGTAAAAACCACGGGTGACATGATTAAGAATGGCCGCCGAGGCTCACTCAATGCGAAACTCACTGTGCACGGCACGCAAGGCCATGTGGCTTACCCGCATTTGGCCGATAACCCTATTCATCGCGTCACGCCTGCACTCACTGAGTTATGCGCCGCGCAATGGGATCAAGGCAACGAATTTTTCCCGCCTACCACATTTCAAATATCTAACATTAATAGCGGCACCGGGGCGACCAATGTTATTCCCGGCAACGCGGTGTTATTAATTAATTTTCGTTTTTCTACTGCCGTTACCGCCGAGCAACTCAAACAACGCGTAATAGACATTTTGGATCGGCACAGCGTTCGCCACACACTAGAATGGACCTTGTCGGGCAATCCTTTCCTAACAGAGCCGGGCGATTTGGTGGCGGCAGTGCAACGCAGCATTCAACGCGTGCGCCATTTCGACACGGAACTCTCCACCGGCGGCGGCACGTCCGATGGGCGCTTCATCGCCCCCACGGGTGCACAAGTCGTGGAGTTGGGGCCGATAAACGCAACCATTCACCAAGTTAACGAGTGCGTTAGTGTTGCGGAGTTAGACCAATTGTCGGAGATTTACGAGAATATTCTCGTTAACTTGCTGGCCTGACGCACTAGGCCATAGATTGGGCGCAGAATCGCGGCAACATCGCCACCATTTCATCGCGGTCAAAAAACCGATCTGCGCGACCTAAGCGCATTTCATCGGGAAACAATCCACATTACGGCCACAATGAACATGAGCACATCAAAACAGAATAAATTTCTGTCTGGTGCGCGCAGAATTAAATGCCATTCATCTGCCAATCCAAACCTTCTCTCCGTTAACACCAAAAGCTACATACTTCACCACCAATTACGTTTGCCTATAGTGACACTCAAATTATTAGGTCAGGCCAACCCTGCGGTACAAGTGCCGGCGGCTTGGTCCAAGGTTGTTCAACAAGCGCATTCTGGAACCACTCGTCTCGCAGGTTCGCATGTTCGATCACGATGAGTTGAAAGCCGGGGACATCCTCTTGGGTAAACTTTAACAACAACTCGAACAATCGGCGAACCGCTACCACATCCGCGTCCGCTTCTGTTTTTTGAACTGAACCATCTGCATCCTTATAAACCTTTTCTGATGGGAAGTAGACCTGGGTTGGCTGGTCGATCAGGAGGAACTGTGGAATCGGGCGATTATTTTTCGCAGCAAAAAGATGCAAGGCCAATAAGGCTGAAAGGTGATAGGCCAGATGATTTGCCCCACCTCCGGTTCGACTCATTGGCACTTGACGATCCGGGCGGTCAAAAACGATAGTGAGATGTTTAAGGTCCAATCGCGC
>JANOTC010000211.1:0-2472 GCA_031416175.1 Gammaproteobacteria bacterium | reverse complement strand
TGACCATCGGGGGAATAACCCGGACGGGGCGCGTGCGTCACGTGAGGAACTTACGCCTGGAGAGCGGAACGACCCGGAATCAAAACCAACCTTAACGTTGATGGATCGAGTGCTGGAACGCGCTAACCTCCAACGTGCCTTAAAGCAAGTATGCCAGAACAAAGGTGCGCCGGGCATCGACGGAATGACGGTCGAGGCCTTACCTGCGTATCTCAAACACGCGTGGCCGGAAATTAAAACGCGACTGGTCGAAGGCAAATATCGCCCGCAGCCAGTAAAACGCGTCGAGATTCCAAAACCCGATGGGCGGAAACGTCTATTGGGCATACCCACCGTGTTAGATCGATTCATTCAGCAAGCCATTGCTCAAGTTGTCAGCGAGCAATGGGAACCGCATTTTCATCCGCGAAGCTACGGATTTCGGCCAATCAGATCGGCTCACCTTGCGGTCAGCCAACTGCAAGCCGATATTCGCCAGGGACGTAAGTGGGTAGTCGACATCGACTTAGAAGCGTTCTTCGATCGGGTAAATCATGATCGGTTGGTGGCGCGACTGAAAAGTCACGTTTCCGATCCAGGGTTGTTGCGCCTGATCAACCGCTACCTCAAAGCCGGTGTTAGCGTCGACGGCGGCATCGAACCGAGCACGCAGGGTGTTCCGCAAGGCGGTCCTCTGTCGCCGGTGCTAGCCAACGTCGTACTGGATGAACTTGATTGGGAATTGCAGCGGCGCGGCCACTGTTTCGCCCGCTACGCGGACGACTGCAACATCGTCGTCAAAAGCGAGCGTGCCGGACAGCGCGTCATGGCAAGCATAACGCGCTTTATCGAAGACACACTGAGACTCACAGTGAATACGAGAAAGAGCGCGGTGGATCGCCCATGGAAACGCAAGTTTCTAGGATTCACGGTCAGTCGCAACGAAATCAAGCTCAAGGTGGCCGACAAGTCCATCGACAAGCTCAAAGATAAGGTGCGGGAACTGACCCGTCGTACACGAGGCCGCCGTATGATTGACATCATCGCCGAGCTAAGGAAAAGCCTGCTTGGTTGGAAAGCGTACTTCGGCATCGCCGAAGTGCTGAGTCCTCTGCGAGATGTCGACAAATGGATACGACGCAAGTTACGCTGCTACCACTGGAAGCAATGGGGCCGATCAGGCTACCGGGAACTACGCCGACGCGGCGTGAGCGTGCGCGAAGCATGGAACACGAGCAAATCGGCGCACGGACCGTGGCGCTTATCGAAAACCCCCGCGCTGTCGCAGGCGCTGCCTGCGAGATACTTTGCCGAACTAGGACTGCCATCACTGGCGGAGAGGTAACATGAGTTTATTCCATCGAACCGCCGTGTACGGACCCGTACGCACGGTGGTGTGGGAGGAGAGGCGCCGTGAGGCGTCTCCCTATCCCGATTAGAAGTGCTAGTGTATCCACAAGTCCGGAGCCCTCTCGCATCATGGCTGCTAACGGTGTTCACTGGTGGCATCTACCTCGTATTTTGGTTTTGGCGCGTTGCCAATGAGCTAAATAGTGCAGAAAACAAAAATGTGTTTGATGTTGGTTTGTGGCGTAGTTCATTTTTCGCGCTACTACTTCTGGCTGTTGCGGGCTTTGCCATTACCGCTAGCACAAAGAATCCAATGCTACTTCTTGTGTCAATTCTAGGTCTATTTGGCCTGTGTCTCCATGTGCAGGTAACTATTGGCAACTACATCAAGTCAAAGGATAATGGTCTAGCCATTGGCAAGTCGTACAGCAACGGAGTTTCCGTTACTCTGCTTTGGTTGGGTGCAAGCCTCGGAGTCGCTTATATGCAGAGTGGCATTAATAGAATAATCGAACATGAACGAGCGCACTCCTAACCAATCGCCCGTACCGACGCCGGGAACATGGTGCTTTTCCTGCAGCGTCCGTGGCGGCGCGGCCCATTTCAATCGTTGGGCGTCTAAAAACTGAGCCCTTCTAGCATTGACTGTAGTTAGCATATTTGCTAACCTTCAAACAATGACATATTCCATTGAATACTTTCATGCCAAAGTACAAGCCGCTGTCGAAGCTTGGCCTGTGGATGTTGTCGCAGACTACGCAAGGATTGTCGAACTTCTTATCAAGCATGGCCCGAACTTGCGTTTACCTCACTCACGCGCCTTTGGTGGCGGGTTGTTTGAATTACGCCCGCGCGGAAAATCGGGCATTGGAAGAGCGTTCTATTGTTTTCTTATTGGGCAACGCGTGGTGGTGCTGCATGCTTTTATTAAAAAGTCGCAGCAAACACCGGAGCCAGAAATCAAGCTTGCGCGCAAGCGAATGAAGGAGATACAAAATGGCTGAACTTAAATACGACCCTGTGCCACACAATCAAAAAGCTTTTCTTAAAAAGGCATCGAAACGCCGTGGCTTTCGCGAAGCCTATGGTGCCCTTGAAGCTGAGTATGCGCTCGCGCATGAAATGCTGTCTGCGCGCACGCGC
>JANOTC010000210.1:0-6042 GCA_031416175.1 Gammaproteobacteria bacterium | reverse complement strand
TGCGCTTACGCGCGCACGACACGCGCCTGGAATACGATTACATTGTCGCACCCCACGCCTCGCCCGAGTCCATCCGCTTTCGCGTGGATGGCGCTGACAACGTCGCAATCAGTTTCGAGGGCGATTTAATCATTCGCAAAGGGCGTCACGCCCTCGTGCAAAAACGTCCGAATTGTTACGTGCAACGCGGACGTGCAGAACAGGCCGTGGCAGGGCGTTATAAACTCGCCGCCGACGGTTCTATTGGTTTTCAAATTGCCGCTTACGACACCCGCGCAACCTTAGTGATTGATCCCGTGGTTAGCTACCAAGCGACCTATGTGGGCGGAGAAAAATACGACAAAATTTACGACGTAAGTGCTGATTCGGCGGGCAATGTTTACCTAACAGGTGATACGTTTTCATCGCGCATGGATGGATTCTCTGCTACCTCCACGGAGGGGCACAAAGCCTATGTCGCCAAACTCGGCGCAGACGGCAGCGAGTATTTCACGTTTTTTGGTGCTGACGGAGATCAATCCGGGCGATCGCTGGCGCTATTGCCTAACGGCGGCGTTGTCGCTGTAGGAGAATCCAACCGCTCATGGCCTTCCCTATCGGCAACCCTCAACGGCGCGTGGGACGCATTCATTGTTGTGCTAGATGCATCGGGCCAACTTACCCACGGACGATTCCTGGGTGGCTCTGGCATTGACTATGGCCACGGTGTTTCCACCGACGCCCAGGGCCGCATTTATATCGCAGGCGAAACCGCCTCGACAGATTTTCCAACTACTCCCAATGCCCATCGCGCCAATTGTACGAATACGTGCTTACCTGGCGCGTCGGCGGACACGCGCAGCAACGGGTTTTGGAGCCGCCTAAACGCCACTGCGTCCACCATCGAGTATTCGACTTATATCGGTGGCAGCCAACGCGACAAGGCCCACGCCATCGCGGTTGATTCCAACGGCATAGTACATGTTGGCGGAGAGACAAACTCATCTGACTTCCCAATTCGCAATGCAGTGCAACCCAGTTTAGGCGGCGCCACCGATGGCTTTGTCGCCCGATACCAACCCGATCAATTCGGTGACGCTTCTTTACATAGCGCCACCTATTTCGGTGGCTCGGGTGTTGATGCCGTGACCGATGTTGCCAGCAACACCAGCGGCCGCAGCTTAATCGTCGGCGAAACCAGCTCAGAAAACTTACCACTCAGCGCCAATGCGCCTGATCGTGATTGCGGAGTTGGACCTCTCCAACTGTGCCGAGAGACGGGAATGCGCGACAGTTTCGCGGCAGTTTTACAAAATACGCCCAACGCCTCATTGATACTTTCAAGCTACCTGGGGGGTAGCGGTGACGACGCGGCGGAAGCGTTATCAGCCACAGATAACACGGGCTTGTGGATCGCGGGAGAAACGCACTCCAGTGATTTCCCCGTTACCGACAATGCGCCCGATCGTCAGTGCGGCAAGAACGGGCAATGTGACGACGGCAAGACTGACGCATTCTTGACCAAAATTCGGCTCAATCCAGACGGTGCAGCGGTATTCGCTTTCAGCACCTACTTCGGCGGCCAAGAAGACGACGCCGGCCACGCCGTCGCTATCCGACACCCCCAGTCTGGGGGGACAAACGTTTACCTAGCAGGGCGAACGCTTTCTCCTGGTCTCGCCACGCCCGGCGCCCACGACGCTCTTTGCGGTAACGATGGTCAGTGCAAAAGTGCAAATAATGAACTCGCGGAAGACGGTTTCGTCACCGAGTATTTGAACGTCACTGATGGCAAGATCGTAGCCGCACCAACCACCATTGTAGCACCGCCACACCGCGGCTCGTCGGGCGGAAGCGTTGATTTTGGCCTGATGGGCGGCGCCCTGTGGCTTATTTGCTTTTTCCGCGTGAAGAGGCTAATGTGAAATAAAACTTAATTAGTTTTGCGATACGTTAATTTAACAACTAGCAATTGGGGGGGCTGTTTGTGAAGCTGAATTCTGTGCCAATTCGTGTTATTACCCCCAGTGTTGACCTGGAAGAAACCGAGCATATCGGTCAGGGGTGTTTTGTAAAAGTCCGCAACGAAAATGGCTGTTTCTGGGCTGAAATTACCCACGTACTTCCTGGCGGATATTCTGGCCTAATTCACCCCGAGCTAAATGATCGCGACTGTCATCTTGTCCAGACCAACTTAACGAACGACAGCTTCCATACCTCGGAGATTGTCGACCTAGGCTGCGGCAACTTCTGCTTTTGTTAAGCAAGGTGAATTAAGCTGGTTCTTACCTAACTGCAACGACGCCACTTTCAGCCGTTTGACCGCTTGCATCGCGAACAATGACAGTCGTGTCTCCTGACGTCGTAACCCTCGGTGTGAATACGCCCGATAGCGGATTAATGAACCCGACGGCCTCGTTACTCAGACTAAACGTATACGGTGCGGTACCGCCTGACACTAAAAAAGTCATGCCTAGGCCTCTAGCAGACATCGTCGTGGAACTGGGTTTGATTTGAATCGAATTTAAGGTTAGCGTGCCAGGTAAAAACGTGAAAGTTGAACTGGTCGCTTTCATACTATCGACATCGGTCGCCGTCACCGTTAGCGATCCAGGCGCGTTTGCGCGCAGGTTTCCAGACAAATCAATCGACGCGATGGACGTATTGTTTAGACTCCATTGATAGGGGCCACGACCCCCACTCGCGATGACGCCCACTGCCTGTCCCACCAAATAGTTACCGCCATTGGGCGTGATAGCGACTTGCCGCACTTCGATGAGGCCCGTCCCCCGGCTAGCGCCGGCGAAATCTGTGACCAGGGCTTCTGCTGAACCCACGCCCGTCGCGGTGAGCATGCCGGTAGCATCATTCCACGACAATACTGAATTATTGGAAACCGACCAGTGATACGGTGGCACACCCCCGCTCGCAAACAAACGGGTTGTCATTCCGGGCGCCATCACGCGGGGAATCTGCGGTAAGGTTAACGGCCCGCTGCTGATGACGGTCACGATATCACTCTGCGCGGTGTTTCCCGCCCCATCAACCACCGTGGCTCTGACCGTTCCCTGCGCTATGGCAAACAAGGTTCCATTTTGGTCGATACTAGCAACACTCGAATCACTCACCCTCCACTGATAAGGAGGGCTGCCACCCACCGCTTTCAGTGTCAGAGTCGTCCCCGCCACTAGGCTATTTTTTGCGCCTGCGGCCAATTGCACACGGAGCGTCGCCACTTCGATGGTGCCCGTCACCGCGACGCTGCCTAAGGCATCGCGTAACATTAATTGTGTTGAACCTACAGTCAATGCGGTCAAACTGCCGGTGTCGACTTGAACACTGGCAATGTTGGGATACTGACTCGTCCACGCATAAGGTGGCAAGCCACCGCTGGCAGTAAAAAGCTGCGACGCGCCAGGCGGCAACGTTAAACTCAAGGGCGAAATCGTTAGCGGCGAGACGGAAATAACGTCAATTTTCCCCGTCCGTGCTTCGATATTATTCTGATCCGTGGCTGTAACAATTACCGATCCGCTATTAAGAGCCGTGAGTACCGAATTAAATGTATCTATGCTGGCCACTGCGGGCGCACTACTTTGAAAACGGTAAGGCGCCACCCCACCCGTCACCACAAGATTTAGCGAGGCACCGGGCTGCAGAACAGCAGTTTGCGGCGTAATGGTTAATTGATCGACAAATACCTCGCCGCTAGGCGCTGACCCACCCATGGAGTCCTTTACATTTATTCGAGTGACGCCCGCTTGAGTCGCCACAAACAAGCCATCACCTGCACCGATCGACCCCACCGCCGAGTTCGTGACGGACCACGAATAGGGGCCGACGCCGCCAGTCACGTTAAATTGCAAGGTTTTGTTCAAACCCAACCGCGCGGAGATTGGCGTCAAATGCAGATTACTGTTTACGCTCTTCAACGCCCTTAGGATGTTCAACCGACCACTGGTGGCAACACGTGTTTTAAGGGCTGGTAATACGTCCACCGTGTTTAAAATGGCGGAACGAATGTCTGCCACACTCAGATTGGGCGCAACGGACAACAATAAACTTATCGCGCCCGCCACATAGGGCGTAGACATCGACGTGCCCGACAATATTTGATAGCCGCCGCCCTTGTAGGTACTCTCGATGCGGTCCCCCGGTGCCGCTAAATCAATCGTGATGACACCATAGTTCGAAAACGTCGCGAATTCGTCTTTGGCTGTGGTGCTTCCAACCGAAATAATATTCGGTAAGTCATATCCAGAAGGGTAGTGCAATTTGCTATCGACATCGTTCGACTCGTTACCCGCCGCCGTGACGAAAACATGGCCCGCCACATTTGCAGCCGCCAGTGTGTCGTACATGGCTTGACTGAACGATCCCCCACCCCAACTTGCATTAATCACCCGCGCGCCCATGGCGACCGCATAGTTGACAGCACGAATGGCGTTACTCGTAGCGCCAATTCCCTGCGCGTTCATAAATCGCAGCGGCATGATGCGTGCTAACCAATTTACACCGACGCCACCCACGCCATTATTGGCAACCGCGCCGACAATGCCCGCTACATGCGTGCCATGGCCCAATTCATCAATCGCTGCACCTGTGTTATTGGTAAAATCGTAGCCATTAACGTCATCAATAAAACCGTTGTTGTCATCGTCGATATTGTTACCTGGAACCTCACCGGGATTGACCCACAGATTGGCGCTTAAATCAGCGTGATTAGCCTCAATGCCGGTGTCAATGATTGCAATTACAATGTTTTTGCCGGTTGTTATGTCCCATGCTTCCGGGGCATCAATGTCGGCATTAGCCACGCCCCCTGTTTGTCCAACATTGTTTAGACTATACGTGTTATTATAAAGAGGATCATTAGGCGTGCGCGCGATAGTGAGCAAGTAATCCGGCTCAATATATTCTATGTTAGGGTTATCGACTAGCGCGGCAAGACTGTTGACTGTTTTTTGTCCCGCCACCGGGCGAGCAAACACCAAGCCTGGCACCAACGAATACGTGTCGACAGAACGCAAACCCGCCGTAGACAATAGGTGATCGCGACTGCTGCGCGTGGTCGTGCTTTTGAATTTGACAATGAGGCCATTGCTCGCTGTCGGCGAAAGTGGCTGACTCAATTGAGCCTGCGCGCCATGACCGACCAAAAGAAACACGAGCAGCCAAAAGGCCACGATTCCATTTCTTCCCATACACCACGTCCCCACGTGTTTGCGGTTTCCCCGCGTAACTCGATGCTCTTATTAGGCGCTACTTTTCTGGACGGGGAATACGGCTCGACGAGCCGCTAGAATAGTCAGCTATCTATCTTATTTTTATTGTTTTTTTTGAAAATCCCCACACCCAATAAATAGTCTAGTAGTTCAGTATGGATTATTCAAGGCTACGGGTTAATACCAGGGTAATCGTCGGTACCGGAGCGAATGTAGACCATCACACCATTGGCCGTATACGCTTCATCGTGAACGACGCCTGCTGCTGCGCAATGAAAATCGCCCGCCCGCAAATGTAGGTCACCCATACTGAATTCACCCTGAAGTACCAGGCATTCTTCTAACATTGAATGGCCGTGCGCAGGCAAGCGTATGCCGGGCGCCGCGCGCAATAAGAAAGACTTCGTGGACGAGGGAGCGTCAAACATCAGCATTTTAAATTCGAGACCCGGAAAGAGTTCTCGCCAGGAAGCATCGTTGCGTACGGTAATAAAGTCCGCCAAGACACGCGAACCCAACGCCCGAGCCAAAATTTTGGCACGCAACCCCGGCGGGGGCGTCTGCGGCGGCACAGCTTCGAGGAGATCACCCAGCAACTGTGGGTAAATCACAGCCTCGTCCTGGGTTGGCTGCTTACTCATATATTTCGTCCCGACAATGATGATGGTGCAGGTGCTCCCGCAACACACTCAACGCGTTTCTAATTTGGGTCTTAATCGTGCCCAATGGAATTTTGGTAAAATCGGCAATTTCCTGATGGGTAAGGCCGCGGAAGAATGCCAATCCGATTAGATAACGCGCGCGCTCGACCAGTGTAGCAAACGCCGCATGCACGTCA
>JANOTC010000209.1:0-6373 GCA_031416175.1 Gammaproteobacteria bacterium | reverse complement strand
CAGGGGATTATCGCGCCGGTACGTCGCCTCAGCCATATGGTGGAAGCCTTGGCGGAAGGCGATTTAGCCGTGCGAGTGAAAGCGGATTCCGGGGGAGAACTTGGCAAGCTAGAGCATGGTTTTAATTCCATGGCGCAGGTGACGGAGTCTGCGCAAAGCAACTTGCTCCAGCGGGTGGACGAGGTCAGCGCAAAATTCCAGCAAACGGTTGCCGAGCTGGAGCGGCGCAATGACGAATTGCAACATGCCCGCGAACTAGCCGTGTTGGCGGGGCAGGCTAAGAGCGACTTTTTGGCCCGTATGAGCCACGAGATTCGAACTCCAGTCAACGCCGTCGTCGGCTTTGCCAAGCTATTGTGCCGTTCGCATGACGAATATCAGCGTCAGGAACACGCTCGCACCATCGAGCAGGCATCGAGCCAATTGCTCAGCGTGATCAATGATATTCTCGACTTTTCGCGTCTTGAATCCGGCAAGTTTACGCTTGAGCATATCGCCTTCGATTTGCGTAACTGTCTCGAAGAAGTCATTTGCATGTTGCGGCCTGTGGCGCACGAAAAGCAGCTTGAATTAGTCTTATTAATTGATGCCGACGTGCCGTTCCGCATGGTGGGCGACCCAACGCGTTTCAATCAGGTTCTAATGAACTTGGTGAATAACGCGATTAAATTTACAGCGGAAGGCGGCGTGACGGTTCATGTCAGCATGCTTGATCAAAACGAGGTTGGAGCGACGTTAAAGGTGTCGGTGATCGATTCGGGTGTGGGCCTCACCGAGGATGATGCGAGCCGGTTGTTTACCGCGTTTTCCCAGGCGGACACGTCAGTCACGCGCCGCTTTGGTGGTAGCGGTTTAGGCCTCGCTATCGCCCGACGTCTGGTTGAAATGATGGGCGGACGCATAGGTGTCACCAGTGAGCCGAATAAAGGTTCCGTGTTTTGGTTTGAGTCCGTATTGGCCAAGCAAGCCGTCGGTCCGGCGGCTGAATATGTGAGTGCCTTGGCGGGTATTAAAGTGATGTTGCATGAGCCGCATCCAATGGCACGACGCGCGGTTCGCACCTCCCTCGTGGGTTGGCGCATGCAGGTTTATAATAGTGGCGAGCTGGACAAAACATTAGCGATTCTGGTTGACGCACGCAATCAGGGCAAGCCTTTCAATTTATTGGTGCTGGGCCTCGGGTTGCATCGCGCTGATTGGCCACGGTTGGGTGCCCTGTTTGCCCGGTTGAGAACGGTTTATGCGGGTCCCGTTCTGTTTTTGGTGAATGCCGAGGAGTGCGTGTTGCCTCATAGCTTAGCCTCCGAGTTGGGTGTGCACTGTCTGAGCAAGCCGGTGCGGCTCAAAACGCTCTATCGCACCCTGGCCCGGCTTTCAGCGCGCGGCTCCGATACATCGCAGGAGCCTCTCGGGCGAAAGCTTGAGCTGGGATTGCACGGGAAAACCATTTTGGTTGTCGATGATAATGAATTCAATCGTGCCCTAATAACGGAAATGCTTAGCGCCCAAGGCGTACACGTTCGCCAAGCGCTCAATGGCCAGCAGGCCGTGGAGTCGGCAAGTGCGCAGCAATTCGACGCCATATTAATGGACATTCACATGCCGGTTTTAGGCGGAATGGAAGCGGCCCGCATCATCAAAACACAAAGCAAAGTACCGATTATTGCCCTCACTGCTGATGTGTTTGTCGATAGCTCTGGCAGCCTGCGCGACGCGGGGTTTGTCGGCAGCGTGCTTAAGCCGATTAACGAAGCGGAGCTGCTTTCATTGCTGCGTGAGGTGTGCCAAACAGTCGAGGCGCCGATCATTTCACGGGCGGCGAGCTGGAGTCCGGAGCTGCGCGCCAAACTGCATGCTGACGTGAACCTTCGAATAGCGGAACTCCGTTCCGCCCTTTTGACGCAAAATCGCGCCGCTTTTTGCGATGCGGCGCATCAAATAAAAGGTGTGGCGGGGTACTTCGGCGCCGCTGAGTTATCAACAGCCGCCGCTCAACTCGAAAGCGAAGGAAAAACCGGAACTGAATCGGCCATGCAGAGTGCGCTACAACAGTTGGTGGATAGCGCAGAACAGGCGCTAGGCGGGCTTGCCGAGGCGATTTGAGTGTCGTGAGAGGCTTCATCCAAGTCAGGTTGAAAAAACGTGAAAACAGGGCTAAATAACGAGAACGAAAGGCGCGCTTAAGCTATAATAAGTATCGTTGGGGCTACGGATCTCAAGTGCTCACCGAAAAACGGTTTGAGGGCAACACTTAGAGCGCCATGCAACAGTAAGAAAGGTCGATGTTCAGGTTGACTTCTCTTGAGAAAAGTAGTATCAATTATATTCGAAGGCCAAGGTTTTTTACGAAGGTGTGTTGGTCGGGTCGGCGAAAAGTTTCTGTATTCCAGTTCACGCGAGTGTGGGGTTGCGTTTGAGCAGTTTGATAACGCAGTCCGTGAGAATATTCATAATCGAGGAGATTGCTATGCGTAAGAGTTTAATGTTGACTTCGGTGGCCAGCGCGCTTTCGATGGTTTTGGGTGGGGCGGCGTTTGCGGCTGGTCATGTGCCGAGTACGGGTGGATGGTCAGTGGCAAATGGTACGATTACTAAGTCGACCACAGTTTGCAGCGGTGCGGAATATAATTGTGAAACAGTTGCGGCCGGCCCAGGGTTTCTTCAGTTAAATATTAGTCGGTCCGCCACAGCGACGGCGGCGAACCCGTTGAAGGCGGGTGAGTCTTTCGTGCAGACGATAGTGACTGATCAGACGGCTAGCGGCGCGTCAGGTTCATTGGGCTTTCAAGACGTTAGTTTTATAAAGATGTCGGTAAGCCAAGGTGGTGAGCAATCGAACGTGCAGAGCGGTATTTACGGGGAGCAGCAAATTACTGAGGGCCGCACGGCTGCGGGTCCGACAACGGTTAGACCGGTTGGGGCTCCAGTGGCAGGATCGGAGTTGTTTACTTCCGATACGACGATTGCGTCGGGTTGGGGCTTAAATCCTGCTGGCGCGAATGCGATCACTATCGTGCAAGGCATTACCAACATGGGTGCCTCAAATACTATTCAGGGAGATGACTTTATCGCAGGCTTTAGCTATAAGGCTACTAATGACGATAAAGGCGTAAGAAATGGGATGTTTATGGATATAAGCCAGTCTGCTGGTTTGAAGAGTCCTAATTCGACTGCAACGCAATCGGACAAAGATTCCCAGGCATTCGCTTTGCGTGAGCGTTCTGGTACGTTTAATACCGCTGCGGGTGCCGCTCCAGCTTTAGGTGGCACTGCGGCTGTTTCCTGGGTAGCAAAGGACGACGTGAAGGCGATATGGATTGGTCAAAGTGTCAATCTAGATACCGTATTGGCTACGAATGGGTTAGGCAGTTCGTTTGGATATATGTCTTTTGAGAACGTGACGTCGGCTGCTACAACAGGTAAGTTTGCCTCGGAATTTGGTTTCGGCACACTTAATGCCAGTAAGGCCTGGGCGTGGCCTACTAGCTCTCTGCTTGGCGCAGAGCCTACGATTCTTGTGCCTTAGTGGATCGATGCTTTTAGTGTAAGTTTTAAGTTGAATGTGAGCTGCCCCTTCGGGGGCAGTTTGCGTTTTGTTTTTGGTTCGACTTGCCTACCGTCTAGTTCTTGTTTCTTTCGTCTACGATCCAACTCCAATTTCTCGGTAAATTATCCAATATTTCCGTAAATTCCTCCTACACGACCAAAACGTCATCACCGTATGATCTCTTCGCGAATGCAAAGACGTTGACGTTACATCACCGTCGCAATTCCGCAAAATAGATATTGATATCAATTCTACTTACCTGAGAGTATTGGAACAATGACGACTAAATTACGGCTTTTACTGCTAGCGACATCCGTTGGCGCGGCCTGCGGAAACGCGTGGGCGGCGCCTTCATATTCGCTTACCGAAAATGTAGCCCCTGGCGCCCGTGTCAGTTTGGTGTATGAGCACAACACTGGCGCGCCCTCAGCGTTCTATGGCTATTATCTAACCGAATTCCCGTCGATGAATGACAATGGTGTTATTGTCGGACGAACTAAAAAGGCGAATTCCAGCAATCCTTTAATTACAAATACTGCTGGACAGGCGGCAAAATGGACGGGTGGAGTAAAGGCTAATTTGCAATTAGCGGGCTGCAAAGACGCAAATAACGATGGAGTTGCGGACAATACCTCGTGCGGAAGTAGAGCGCTAAACATAAACAACGCAGGAATTGCGGGTGGCTCGTCCAATGACTGGCTGGCGGCATCAGATACGTATTTTGAAAAAGCTTACTCTTGGTCAGCCGACACTTTATTGAAGAAGAAGGTTGGAATCAACTATTCGTCTCAAGCTCAGGTAGAAGACGTAAACGAGAAAGGCGAATACGCAGCGTCTGGAATCACTGTAGGCGGTGGATACCCTTATGACGGGTTGCCTCACGCAACTATCGAAACACCGACAGCTGATGTGATAATCGGGGTGACCTACCAAGTTACCACTGCTCATGCGATTAACGAGTCTAGAATGGTGGCAGGCGCCGCAGCTTTCAATCTCAATAATGTTTTTACCTACAATGCTACAAATCCCTATATGGCCTATCGGTTTGGTGACAGGTTCATTTGGGGTGGTTATTTACCCGGCGGCACGTACAGTGACGCTTATGACGTGAACGACAATGGTTTAGTCGTCGGACGGGCTAATACGTCTACAGGTAAAATTCACGCATTTAAGTGGGAAAGTAAGGGTGATGGCCGCTATTTAAGCCAGGACAAGTACGGCGCCTTCAAGAATTACAGCGGGGAGGTCAATACCTTTCTAGTCGACCTTGGGTCCTTGCATAGTTCTGGCGAGAGTGTTGCGCGATCCACAAACAATCATGGCCACATCGTAGGCTGGTCAGATAAATTAGTGTCAAATGTGACGGTAAAGCGCGCGTTTATTTATATTGACGGGGCAATGAACGACATAAACGACCTGGTTACTAGCCGAAACGGTTGGACGTTCGTCGACGCATACGCCGTGAATGAACGCGGCGAAGTATTGGTGAGGGGGACAAAAGCCGGCGTTGAAGATGAATATATGGTGGTAAAACCGACAACAACTTTTACACCGATTACTACTATTGCGACTTGGAGCGACACGCCGTTAGACCCTGCCTCGGGAATTACGCCATTGATTCCGTTAATCAGCGGTGTAGGACCTGTGCCGCAAACGAAGACTCTCGCAGCTGACGCCTATGCTTGTTTGACATCGTGCACAACATATCCTGAGATTCAGGGCAAATATTACGGAACAATTCAGCAGGCGCTTAATGCAGTGGGAACTGGCAAGACGGTCATGGTGTTGCCCGGTACTTATAAGGAGGCTGTCAATTTTGTTGGGAAAAACCTTATTTCTTGGAAAGGACCTGGAGAAACAAAAATTGATCGGTTGCGCGGCAAACCTCGCCCTTCAGGGCGGGGTCAAGAGCGCGGACGGCAAAGCCGTCCTTGCCTTTGGCTTTAGTGCGGAGTCTGCTGCTGTTCAATGTACTGTCGAATAATCGCGATGGGTGCGCCGCCGCAACTTCCGGCAAAGTAACTGGGTGACCAAAGCGCGCCACCCCATAGTTTTTTTCGGATACTCGGATAGTTTTTCTTCCGAATCATTCGACTGGACACCCCTTTCAAGCTGTTGACCAGATTGGAAACGGAAACCTTGGGCGGGTAGTTCACTAGCAGGTGAACGTGGTCATCCTCGCCGTCGAATTCCACTAGTTCCGCTTCAAAGTCCGTGCAGACGCTGGTAAATATCGGGCGCAGGTCGTCAACAATCTCTTTTGTGAAAACTTCACGTCGGTACTTGGTTACAAAGACCAAATGCACATGCATCAGAAAAACGCAGTGTCTTCCGTGGCGAATATCGTTGTCATTACTCATAGGCCAAACTATAATCGAAGCATGCAACGTCTACAAGCCTATAAATACGAACTGATGCCAGATGGCGAGCAGGAGCGCGACATGCGCCGCTTCGCCGGGTCGTGCCGGTTCGTCTATAACAAGGCACTGGCGCTGCAAAAAGAAAATCACGAAGCGGGTAACACGTTCATCGGCTATGTGGCGATGGCGAAACACCTTACGGGATGGCGCAATGGCCTTGACACGCCGTGGCTCAAGGACGCACCTTGTCATCCATTGCAACATGCCTTGAAGGACTTGGAAAAAGCCTACAAGAATTTTTTTGCCAAACGCGCCGATTTCCCGCGCTTCAAGCGCAAGGGCAGCGGCGATGCTTTCCGCTACCCCGACCCGAAACAGATCAAACTCGATCAGGCCAATAGCCGTCTCTTTCTTCCCAAGTTGGGCTGGCTGCGCTATCGCAACAGCCGCGACGTTCTCGGCGAAC
>JANOTC010000208.1:0-4332 GCA_031416175.1 Gammaproteobacteria bacterium | reverse complement strand
GTCCTTATGGGCCGGTTTCTGGGGCAGGGGCCGCAGAAAGTGGCAGTGGTTGCCCAATCCATGCTGCTGCGCGAAGCGGTGGAACGCAGGCTTGGCTTTGATGATGTGATGGGGCGCGACTTTCCGATGATCACTGTCCTGCCAACCCTTGAAGGGCATGGCTCTGCCGATCTTTTGCAGCGGGTCAATCGCGTATTTCAATCCGCCCACACGGACCATATCGCCACCTTGTTGGTAGTAGGGGTCTTCGTTAAAGAGATTGTCGGCCACGTCTTCGAGAATGAGTTTAATGCGTTCGCCGGTCATGTCCGTCAACGTGGCGGACGGATAGGTAATCGCCGTTTGGCTCATCAAGTCTTCGAAGGTGATGGTATCGCCAGGGAGCGTGCTAATGCCCCAGCGGAAGCCTGGCGAGAAGGCGATGGGTGCGTCTTGAACGGCCATCATGGCGTCGAGAATAATTTGGTCGAAGGTGCCATTGAAGTTGCCACGCCGGTATAACAGCGATTCTGACACTGCGAGTTTTTCTTCGAGTTTGGCTTTAAATGGCGCACGCACTTTTTCGATATGCGCCGTCATCTTGGGGTCGGCTACGAGCAAGTTGGAAAACACAGGTAGCATCTTAAATTGGAAACCCTGAATTTTTCCGCCACGCACTTCAAAGTCTAGAACCGAGAGATACTTCCCGTTCGAGCCGGAGTTGATCACGAGGGTAGTGCCGCCGCTGTTCTTAATAGGCATAGGTCGTGGCACAGCGTCGTGCGTATGGCCACCCAAAATCGCGTCGATGCCTGAGACTCGGCTGGCAAGTTTTAGGTCAACGTCCATGCCATTGTGTGAGAGCAATACCACGACTTGCGCCCCTTTGGCACGGGTTTCGTTCACGGTTTTCTGTAGTTTTTCTTCGCGGATGCCGAAGCTCCAGTCCGGAATCATCCAGCGTGGATTGGCAATCGGCGTATAAGGGAAGGCTTGGCCAATAATGGCGACCGGCACACCATTCATTTCGCGGATCGAGTAGGGCCGGAAGACAGGTTCTTCCCATGTAGCGTCTAACACGTTTTGCGCGATGAATTCGATTTTACCTTTGAGTTCGACGTCAATGATTTCTTTGACACGTTCTGCCCCTAAGGTGAACTCCCAGTGGCCGGTCATAAGATCTACGCCCAGTAACTTACAGGCGTCCACCATGTCCTTGCCTTGCGTCCATAGTGCGGTTGCGGAGCCTTGCCAGGTATCGCCGCCATCAAAAAGGAGGGCGTTAGGACGCTGCGCGCGTATTTTCTTAATTAATGTGGCAAGGTGAGCGAAGCCGCCGACTTTGCCATATTGGCGGGCGGCTTCGACAAAATCTAAATGGGTGTAGGCATAGGCTTGCGGGCTGTTGGCCGCAATTGAAAAGCTCTTTAGGAAAGCGTCGCCGACTAAATGAGGCGGGTTACCTAGCATGGAGCCGATGCCTAAATTGATGTTAGGTTCGCGAAACCAAATTGGCATCAATTGGGCGTGGCAATCCGTAAAATGCATCAGCGACACGTTGCCGTACGTGGGAATTTCGTAAAGATCGGACGGCAGGGCAGTTTTGGCGCTGCGGGTTAGGGTGGAGCATCCTGGTAATGCAATTCCAGCCGCGCCTGCGATAGCGAGCATATTCAGAAACTCGCGCCTGCTTAAGCTCATGGGTGTCTACCTAATTAATTTCTTTTCATTAGCAGTTAGTTGGCTGTAAAACAGCGGGCGCCGCCCGGGTGATAAAGGTTGGTTTTACCCGTGATTCTTCCCTTGACAACACTAAGCGCCGATTCCTTGCGGAACCGGCGCTTATGCAGGCTTACTTGCGGAAAGCAGGGCCGTTCATGGGCAAGCCGTTACTCATGTAAGTTAAGAAATATTCGAGGTTTCGATATTCTACACTTTCAGGCGCAGACGCTTTGGCGCGAACTTGTTCGTTGCAGCCCGAAAAACGACGTTGCAAGGTGCCAAGCTCGTCCCATTGCCCACGGAAAACCGGCCAGTGAGTGGTATGGCCAATGGGTGGGCTGAGCAAGTCGGAGCGAATCCGTTTACCGGCGTTGTCAACGTGGCAATGTGCGCACGCCATGTTGAGCTGACCGCGACGCGTGTAGTAGTACTTCTTGCCGGATTCGTAGGCTGCCTTGGCGGCATCGTTTGGAATCTCGACCTTGCTAATTTTGCCACGCGTGGTGAAGGCCATGTAAGCCAACAACGAGGTGATGTCGCCACGATTCAAGTTGAGTGGCTTTTCGTTATGACTCTTACGGCATTCGTTGATCGCCAAAGGCAGCGTAATAACTTCATTTCGCTTGGTGTCAAAGAACGGGTATTTGTGGACAATTCCAATGCCACCATTTTCGAAACAGTCTGCGTAGCTCTTGCCATTCGCAAAAGGAGTTTTCAACATGCGTTGGCCGTCTTCAATTGCGGCTTCGTACGGAGGAAACTCTTCAATTGCCTGCCACTGGGAACGCGAATCCGCATCAATGGCGTAGACGCCATTGGAGAATTCCGCGAATTTAACGTCTGGAAACTTCTGTTTGAAAAAATTCTGGAACGTCGCTTGGTCAGCCGCTGGGTCGGCGTGAGCCGTTACCACTGGTCCGACCACAAAGCTAGCAGCCGCCGCGAGTGCAAGCAGTTTCCGCATGGTTTTCTCCTCTACGCCCAATAAAAATAATTTGGTGAAATGCCTATCGCCACCTTGGACCAAACCAAGGTTTAGGCTACCTGTGCAGTGCTTGAGTCCGTGTCGCCCTTGCTATCCACCCAGCTAATCTTAACGGTATCGCCTTTGGCGGCACCTTTAAATTTGAAGGATAGATAGGGATCTTTCGAAATAGACACGTTCCATTTCGCGACGAACACCGCTTTGCCGTTATGCTCGCATGTTACTTCTTTAATGAACATGGCGGGAATTTTCTCGCCCGTGGTCTTGTCTTTGCGCAGTCCGGTTTCCATGTCGTGCTTGAACAGCGCTTTGACTTCGGTGCTGTCACCGGTCATTTGTGCGCGGATTTTAATCGTGCCAGTTGCCATAACAATAATCCCCTGATGTAGTCCCCTAAAGTCGCGCGATGAAATCTTGCGTTGAGGTCAGTCGCGCGCTTAATCTAAATTCCGTCTAGCCGCCGCAACCGCCGATGGTGACTTTGACCATGCGTTTGGTGGAAAACAAGCCCTTAGCTGTTTTGACGACGGCGATAACGTTGGATGTTTCACCCATTTTAATACGGGTCGAAACATAGCCCTCGACGCCCGGCGTGAGTTCGCAGGAGCAGGCCAATGGCTGAGGGTTTTTATCAATGAAAATGCTGATACTCTGCACGCCAGCGAGCGAGGTGGTGACTGAGACGGGCACCACGGCGCCGTTCTCGGCGATATCAGGCGTCTTCAAGTCAATTTCGCCGGACTCGGTCGTGCTCGCCGAGCCAAATAATTTGGACATTGCGTCGGCGGTTGCCTTTTGGGTAAACGCCTCTTCCGGCCAGGCGGCCATGACGCTGCCGGGCTTAATGAATCCAGATCCCACTGCGACAGTGAGCGCGCCTGTCGCGACTGTGCCTTTTAGAAACGTTCTACGTTTAATAATCACCGCTGAATCTCCTGAAACTATCGAAATTTATTACAGGGAATAGATGTACTCAACCACGTTAGCGAGCTCTTGCTCGTTCAGTAATCCAAACTTGCCAAACGGAGGCATGATCGAGTTTGGGTTGTTTTTGGTCGGATCCCAAATTTGCTTTCGCAACTGCTCTTTATCGGGAAAACGCTCTTTCATCTTGACGAGCGGAGGTCCGACATTGCCTGGCATTTCGCCGCCCTCGATGGCGTGGCAAGAGAGGCAGTTGCCTTTCTGTCGGTCAAACGTGGCTTTTTTGCCTTCGGCGAGGGGGTTGGGTGCATCCTCGGCGCTTGCGGCGCTGGCAAAAATGCCACTGGCGAGTACCAGCGCGAGTGCGGTTGCAGCGCGCTGTGGGGTGGTTGGTTTGCGCATTGGTAGATAATCTCCTTAACCTAAGGTCTGCCCGCCGGGTAATGGTTGCGTCGGCTTCACGTACATAACCACCACTTCATTGAGTGTCAAAGCGCTTTCAGCACTTGGCACTTCTAAAAATTCGTTACGTATTGGCCAAAGTGTGCACGTTTGCTAGTCGCGTGTCCAAATTTTTAGAGGTGCCCACGATCAACAAATGAACCATATGGTAGTTGGCTTGCGCTGTCAACTATCTGCTTCTACATTCTGTGTTGTGCAGGCGTGGAGGGAGTGCAAATTTGATCGTCACCGCTGTTCAGTTAACTCCCAGATCCTTGATT
>JANOTC010000207.1:0-6663 GCA_031416175.1 Gammaproteobacteria bacterium | reverse complement strand
AGCTGACTTAGTATTACATGCCACACTAGCTGAAGGAGTACATATTCCGCAACACTTTTATTCCGCCGCATTAAATTAACTTTGCGATATTTTGGCGTACGCATTTATCGTTGCGTTGCGAAAACGCCACACGGTAAGCGCTCCTACGATGCCGTGCAGCTCGTCGGCACCGTTGAGAGCACGCTGAACGGACAGAGTGTTAGCTTTCATACTATTGATGACCTTTGGGCGGCGCTCATAGACCGGAGCTTTTTGAACGACAATACCTAATTGGCAAAAAACAACGACCAATTTAGAGTCAACATACTGATGAAATCTTACAACGGAGGAAGTCACCTCGAAGACAAGTACGCAAAGCATGGATGCGAGAAGCGTGCCTTCGGGTTAGAAGAAGGTGGGCGCTGCAATGGCGGCGCCCACAAATATTCGGCCAGATAACGCAGGAAAAAAAATGTCACATTATCATGCCGTCGCATGGATTGATCATGCAGAGGCTCATGTAGTGACGGTCGCTCTTTGGAAGATCAACAATCTTATCGCAACGTCGTCGAAGCGCTGGAAGGCGCGCCTGGATGCTCTCCCGTTACGACTTCGTTTCCACTTCCGTCACCTCGGTACCACGAATCAAGATTACTTCTATCCGCTCAGGCGCCTTAGCTACCAACTTCGGCTTCGGTTTTGGCTTTACAACGGGCTTAACAACTTCAGCGACGACTTGCCGCTCGCCGGGATTTCTCAACGACAACTGAATCTTCCCTTCATTCATCGCTTTCACTAACATCTCTGCCTCTTCCGGCGCGACTTCAAGCGTAACCGCACGCACAATCTTAGCCTTGCTTTCATCGGGCGAAATATCCTGATCCACCGCTAACACGGGCACGTCAGTTAATACCGTTTTCGCGGTGACACGCCGCGTATTGTCTTCCCGCACCACACCAATAACATCGACGCGATTGCCGGGTAACAAGAAACCCGCCACACCCACCACATCATCCACGCGAACAGCAATGGCGCGCTTGTTGTTAGCGATCAGCGCCGCAAGATGACTGCCACCCAAATCATCGGCCACGCGAGTAGCGGTAATAACGTCCCCCGGCTGGATCGGCTGCTTAGCGATTTTACCGATGGCGTCCTCCACTTTTTCCACCGCCCCTTCAGGCACCAACTCTTTGGGCCACTCGACCGTTTTCAGCTGAACAGCCTCCACCTTTTGACCGGACGCAATTTCCAGCTTCGCCACAACAACGGTCTTAACCTCGACTGTTTTATCGCTGCTCGTGGCAGCGCGGCGCTGCACCCAATTATTCGCCAACCACGCCGCCATGATCGCGAAAACAACCGCCACCACTAACATTAACTTCGTTCTATTCAGAGTCACATTGATTACCTTTGCAAGCCATCACAGCCAGCCGTTATTCCATGCAAGTGCCGAGAGCGTGCCTGCCAAAATAGCGAGCGCGTATGGAAAACGGCCCGCACCTGCGTCGCCGACTTCTGGCTTTACATAAACAAATTGATGCGTACCCATTAACGTCTTCGCCATCAGCGCGTAGCGGCGAAACGTTAGGAGTCCACCGCCGCGAATAGCGATATAAGCCAGCGCTAGCACGGTGCCACACATAAGGGTTGCTGCCACGGAAGCCAACGCCAATGTCGGCCCCAAAAATGCGCCGACAGCGGCCATCATTTTTACGTCGCCTGCCCCCATCGCGCGCAGCATATAGAAAGGTAGAAAGAGACACAGCCCAACCGCCATACCGCCAAGTCCCATAATAAGACCATCCATACCGCCTTTCGTGACTTGCAGTATTAATGCGACGACTAGCCCACCCAAGCTCAAAACGTTCGGAATTCGCTGAGTCCGCAAATCCGTGACTGTCGCCAACGACAGCAATACAAGAATGAACGGGACGGCAACTTCTTGCATGGCTTCAGGCAGCTCCTAGCGGATATAGAACTAACGGATCGTGTTACCGTATGTATCGGCTGTCACGACGGAGACATTGAGGTAAACCGGTGCCAAGCAGTGTTAGCGGGTTCACAACTCGCGCAAAAAAACGCAGATTACGCGTTTTGGGGCGCTAAGCGGATCGCGATTTGGGCACAACCATCGCGACTTGATCAATGCGCGGACGGAAATCGAGTTGATCCGCGCGTGCAGGCATACCAAAGAAATAGCCTTGAATTTCACCGCATCCCATCGCCCGCAATAAATCGACTTGGTCAGCGCGGGTTACGCCTTCGGCAATAACATCAAGCTCCAGACCCTGTGCAATCGAAATGGCGGCACGCACAATCGCCGCATCGCCGCGATCCGCGACAACATCATGAATGAACGACTGGTCGATTTTCAAGGTCTGCACCGGGAAACGCTTTAGCGTGCTTAACGAGGAATAGCCGGTACCAAAATCATCAATTGATAAACGCACCCCCAGGCCGCGCAATTTGTGCAACGTAGCAATGCCCGCATCTACGTTTTGCATCAACATACTTTCCGTTATTTCCAGCTCCAGCATGACCGGCGGCAAACCTGACTCACGCAACACGTCTTGAACCGATTGAACGAAATCAGGCGCACTCAGTTGTCGACGCGAAATATTCACGGCGACGCGCATATTGGGACTCACGCCTTCCTTTAACCAGCGCATTCCTTGAATCGCCGCCGTACGTAAAATCCATTTTCCAACGGGTTCAATTAATCCTGTTTCCTCTAACAAAGGCACAAATTCACCGGGAAACACTAACCCAGATTCTGGATGTTGCCAACGCAACAAAGCCTCGGCAGCGACCACGCGACCTGATTTGAGGTCAATAATTGGTTGATAGTAGAGTAGAAATTGATCGCGCTCCAAGGCGCGTCGCAATTGTGTTTCCAGGCTAATACGTTCAAATGCGCGCGTGCCCATTTCCGCCGAAAAGAATTGGAAATTATTCTTTCCGCTTTCCTTGGCACGGTACATGGCGATGTCTGCGTTCTTTAACATCGTTAGTACATTATCACCGTCATTGGGGTAAAAGCTAACTCCCACGCTGGCGCTCAAATGCAGCTCGTGGCCCGACACTAACAGAGGCTGGCGCATAGCAATCAAGGTCTTTTCCGCAAGCGCACTGATATCCGCATCGGTCGCGACATCGTCTAACAGCAATACGAATTCGTCACCGCCAAAGCGCGCCACCGTATCACCTTCACGTACACAGCCCCCCAATCGTTGCGCCACTTCGACTAACAGCCGGTCCCCTACATCGTGGCCCAAACTGTCGTTAATATGTTTGAAGCCATCTAAATCAAGAAACAGCACAGCAACGAGGCGCGAATGCCAACGCGCTCTGGCCAGACCCTGTTCTAGACGGTCGAGAAATAGCACGCGATTGGGCAATCCAGTCAACAGATCGTGGTGAGCGAGATACTGAAGACGCTCGTGCGCCATCATGCGTTCAGAAATATCACGCCCAGTCGCCACATAATTCACAATTTGGCCACTCGCGTCACGCACGGGCGCGATACTTTGTTCTTGGTAGTAGAGCGTGCCGTCCTTACGCTTGTTCACAAACACATCGCTAAATACTTTGCCCTGCGAAACGGCATCCCAAAGCTTCTCAAAAAACTGTCCACCGTGCTTACCGGACATCACCACACGGGGCGTTTGTCCCAAAAGCTCGGTTCGGTTGTAGCCGGTCATGCGCTCCACAGAAGGATTAACGTATTCGATCACGCCCTGCGCATCGGTAATCATCACCGCATCGGCAGTCGCCTCCACAGCCCGCGAAAGTTTACGCATTTGCGCTTCAGCATTGCGCCGTTCGCTTACGTCACGTACCGAAAAAAGTTCAGCCGTACTCTCTTCCCAAATCGTTTTCGCAACAGAAACCTCCACCGGGAGCGAGCGCCCACCTGCCGCCACAATCACCGTTTCGTAACGACTCGATGTCGCCGATTCTGGCCCTAACAACAGCGCGTGCGCATCCAACGCCGCCAATTCACTCGGAACAATGCCTAACATTTCCCGCATGCGCGCATTGGCAAACAAGCAACGGCCATCTCGACACACCAAAATCCCTTCACCAGCACTTTCAATCAATGCGCGCAGGTTTTGTTCACTTTCCATAATTTGGCGATAACGCTCTGTTTCCATCAAATTACGTTGTTTCGCGACAAACATCACCAGCACGGCATTGATCGCAATCGCGAGCAACGCCCAAATGTCTTGGTTAACCGGCGCCACCCCATTGACGAATACAACAACACCAATCACCGCCGCGACAGCGAATAGGCTTAGCCCAACAGCTATTCCGAAGGGCAGCAACAGGGAAGAAAGAACAATGGGAATAACCATCAAAGAGAAATCGACTTGCTCGTTAGGGCGAAAAATCGACATCGCCACACTAACAACAATGCACACCAACATGGTGACAATGGACGCCGCAACATGTTTGCCTTGGCGCGCCAATGCATACGCACCGGTCAGAACAAGAAGGACGGGAAAAGCAATCAAGGTCGCCAAGCCCGAAACGAATCCAAACTTAACTTGTAGCAGTAGAAAGGTAAAACCCAACACCATAACGACCAGCAACATCGAAGCCAACTGCTTCGATAGCCGACGTTTACTAACCGACTCGCCCGAAAAATGGGAATTCGTTATTTGCCGCCATTGACCTGTCAACAACCCTGGCCGCTTATCCTGGCTCATTGTATTTTGTGCTCACCCACGCCCCAACACTTCACCCCACGCGCCTCACTCAAGCGTCGTATTGGCGCTCAGAAGTGGCGTAATAAACCAAGGGGCGTAACGGACCAACGCCGTCCTACCGCTTTTGTTATCGGCCTAACGCGGCCTCACTTAACCTTAGATTTTTATGGACAAGCGCTAAGTTTGAGCGCTTGCTTGCCGACTCAACACGGCATCAAGGTCGCGCAAACGCTGCGGAGTACCAATGTCCATCCAGCTCCCGTGATGGTGAACGCCCGTCGCTTCGTGGTTGACGATGGCGCGGCGCAGCACGGGGGCAAGCGGAAATACGCCTGGTTGGCATTCGTCAAACAACTCGGGACGGTAGACCCCTATACCACTGTAGGTCACGCGAGCGCCACCTTCCAGTTGTACGAAGTTTTCTTTCAAAACGAAATCGCCTTCAGGGTGGTGGAGCGGATTGTCGACAAAAACGAGGTGGACGAGGCTATCGGGTTCTTTTGGGAGCGTCTGCAGTGGAAAGTCCGTCCAAATATCGCCATTTACGACCATAAACGGACCGTTTCCAAGTAAAGGTAAGGCGTTAAATATTCCACCGCCGGTTTCCAAGCCGACCTGCTCAGGGGAATAGACGATCTCTGCACCATAGCGTCGACCGTCACCCAGTGTTTTCTCAATTAACGAACCAAGATGGGCATGATTGATAACGATTTCCCGAATACCTGCGCGAACCAATGCATCAATATGATATTCAATTAACGCTCGACCACCGGCTTTAAGCAGAGGCTTGGGCACGCTGTCCGTTAGCGGACGCATCCGTTCGCCACGGCCAGCGGCCAAGATAATCGCTCTCATGTCACCGTTCCATCGGCGTTCAAACGCGGCACCACGTTTTCACGCAAATATTTATCTAAACGCGTAAGTTCGGGATACAAACTCGTCACTTCCAAAATGTAATTTAGTGTACGCGGCAAGTCTTTTAGATAGCCCGACTTACCATCACGATAGTTTAGACGGGCAAAAATTCCTAACACTTTGATATGACGTTGCACGCCCATCCAATCGAACCAACGCAGAAACTGTCGCGAATCAACGAGTGAAATGGCGCGCGTGGCCTGCGCCTTAAGGCGAAAATTTTCTACCCAAGCCACCACGCGCTCGCGTGGCCAAGCGACATAACAATCTTTTAACAGCGAAACAAGATCGTAGGTCGCCGGACCAATCAAGGCGTCTTGAAAGTCCAAAATGCCGGGATTATTGTCGCCAGCAATCATGAGATTGCGCGAGTGATAGTCGCGATGGACGATAAATTGCGGCTGTTCCAACGCACTCTGAATAATGAATTCATAGGTGTTCTTAAGCATGAACGTGGTGACTTCATCCTGCGGCAAATCCATGTGCCGAGAAAAAAACCATTCGGAGCAGAGCGCCATTTCACGGTTGAGCAATGCATGATCGTAAAAAGCGAAATCGCAATTCATCGGAGCGGAGCTATGTTGCAACCGAATTATCGCTTGCATCGCATCGCCATAAAGCGCGTCGACATTTTCATCGTTCAACACATCTAAATATAATTGCGTGCCCAGGTCACTCAACAGCAAGAAACCCTTGGCGTAATCCTCTTCCAATATTTCGGGAACGTTAACGCCTAAACGCTTAAAGGCGCGGGCGACTTTGACAAATGGATGACAGTCTTCCTTGTCCGGGGGCGCGTCCATGGCGATCAAGCTTCGGCCAGGCACCGTCACTCGGAAATAACGACGAAAGCTGGCATCGGCCGATGCCGGGGCGATGCTGAATCCGTATAGTCCCACCGAGTCTACGAGCCAGGCCTTGAGTTCCTCCAATCGAGCATCAATCACGCGTCAAATTTCCTCTATATGGCATTTTTTGGATAAACAACCAAATAGTATGCCGGATTGGCGCGAATCTTGAAAATATTTTTTGAGAATTTACGAGACTGCCTCAGACACTT
>JANOTC010000206.1:0-9429 GCA_031416175.1 Gammaproteobacteria bacterium | reverse complement strand
GCATTACGGACAGGCCGTTGTTGCCGTCAACCCAATGGTGCCGCACAAAGGCTGCATAACAGGGAAACCGAACACAGTACGACCTGGCAATGTTGCGCCATTCCACAAAGTGACACGGCCCGTTGTCGGGTTGGCATTGCGGGTCTTAAGGAAGCCTTCCATAATTTCAACTAAGTCGATCGGACGACCCAAGCTTTGTGGCTTGCCATCCGCACCGGGGACCCAATCACCGACTTTGAAGCCCGCTGGGATCAGCGCTGCATCTGCATCAGCCTGTGTATACACTTTTACCACGGGAACGCCGTTAGCATCGACTAACGCCGCACCATTAGCATCGGCATTCACGGGCAACAAATACGGCGTTTCCGTTGACAATGTCTTGTCATTGGATGAACCGGACGGGAAGCAGTTTTCGCAGTTATTAATGGTGTCAGGCGCACGACGGAACCAATAACCGGCAGCACTTAACACCGGCGATTGAAATGGCTTGGTGATGGAGCTTGTCGTCAACTTCCAAGGAGATGTTGACCCAATCGCACCCGGAGCGAGATTATAAACAGTCTTGGCCGTAAACGCTGTGTTCCAACTTGGCGTCCAGTCGCCATCTACGTTGTTGGTAACCTTGGTCTGAGCAACGCCGATGCACGCTGCCTGTTCCGTTACGGGCAACAGTGCGCAAGGCATGTTTACCGTGAAGTCACGCGCACGGGAAGGCTTGCGCATACCCGCAAACTTGTCAACTTTCCCCGCCGTCACTTCGGCCGCCGTCAATGGCGCGTACAACGGATTACCATTGTTAGCGTTATTATCAGCCAAGCTCACTGAGTAGGGATCAAACTTCAAACTGAAGCCGTCTGCACTGTACGCAAACATCCAACCGCCACGCCAATCAACACCGGGGTCTTGACCAAATACCGAACGCGAGGAATTGTCGACTTGGTTGCGCAACTGCGTCACGTTAATACGTGAAACTTTGGCAACGCGTGGGCCAACGGGGATGTAGTGGAACAAATCGTTACGGACGATTTTTGATCCCGCTTTCACGGTCGTTCCGTAACGGAAACCACGTACCGTCGCTGCGTCAGCCTTCGCCCACCAACGAATACCATCGGCTATCCAGTTGTGTGAGGAGCCTTCGAGGGTGGCCGTGACTGGCTCATCGCTGAAATTACTACGATGCAAGTCTGCGTCTGCCAAACCAACTACCGCGTCCAATGGACCATGCAAGCAGGTTTCGCTGAACATGTTCCAGTAAATGCTGGTGCTGTCGCAAACGACCGGTTTCACGTAGCTGCCAATAACATACGGCTTACGAACGCTAGCAATTTTCGATTTAACGGTGGAGTTTTCGGACAATTCACTGTCAATGCGATGTTGCTTATATTCCATGCCAACGATTCTCGAACCAACCGGCTTAGCAATGTCGACTTTCAAGCCCATCTCGCCTAGCGCGGTGCCGTCCATGCCTTGTTCAACAATCATGGCAGTGAAACCGGCGGCGGTTGTTACACGAATCGGCTTGGAGACTTCTTCATGCATGTCTGAATTAAACACGAAATCGATGTGATTCGTCGCGTCCAAGCTCTTCAGAACCTGTATGCTGCGACCCACTTCGATTTCAGACGCCAAGATGACAACGTCAACCGCGCCACCTGGATCTCCCGTACCACTGGAAGGACGGGTCGCGCTACGGAAGTTCGCGGCGTTAGCCAACACTTCGCTTGTGCAATCGGTGTTGAAAAGGCCATCTGACACCCACGCGCCAACCACTTGCGGTCCGCGGCTGGAGGTACAACCTATCACGCCAATTTTGACACCACCGAGCAACTTGAAGGATGTGGCGGGAAGTACGTGTTCACCGTTAGCCACATACCATGCAACAACGTCGGCCGCTGTGTACTTCGCACTGGCTGGATCAAGCGGATCTTTCAACGCACCGACCACAGGCGCACTCGTGCTTGTATTGTAAACGTTTCCTGCTAGGGCGCCCCAACGCTTGGACTTAGCTGGCGTTACGGTGGTATCAGCAAAAAATTCTTGGAAACGGGCTTTGCCGTACACGAAGTCCCAGTTACCGGGTGCAAAAACGTCAACCTTGAAGAGGTCTATCACGTCCACCATGGCCTTACCACGGGTATACAACGCTTCGCCAGAACCTTGGGTGGTGTCACCCGTGTTAATCAGCATGTTGTTGGGACGGTTTGAGCGGATACTGTCTATTTTGGTTTTCATTCGAGCCAAGCCGCCTTCCATGCGACCTACCTTGTCACTGCGAACATTCTGGCGGGGCATAAGATGCCCGTGAATATCACCCATTTGTATAATTGTTATATTTTTAACGCTGGCTGAGTCTGTCGCCATTGCAGGCAATGCCAAACAGCTCATCGCACCGCCAATAGCTAACGCCATTGCGGCCCGGAAGGGCTTCAATTTGAAATACATAGACGCATCCCCCAAATCGATACTATTTATATTTGCAAGGTGGGTCGAGTTCTAGAGCAAATTCAGCTCGGCCCGTTTAACACCGTTGTAGAGGACAGAAATTTGACAATTCTTACCAATACAACGCAATCTGGATGTTAGTTTGGCGTCTGCGAATTTGCAATGGGTTTATTTTGTGTTCCGTAACTGGGTTTTAACGGACAGCGTGAAACACTATTACAATTGCTGTATTAAGCCGGTGACGTGATAGAGATCGTCTTCTGTATCCACGCCAGGGCCGGGGCGCTCTACCGCCTCGGCAACGTGAATAAGATCGCCGTGCCACAAGGCCCGCAATTGTTCTAAAGACTCGCTTTTTTCAATTTCGCACACGGGCCAATTAACGAATTGGGATAGAAAATGGGCGCGGTACGCGTATAACCCAACATGCCTAAAATATCTAACATCGTGCGGCAGCTCACGTGTTAGCGGAAATTTGTCGCGGTCCCAAGGAATCGGCGCACGGCTAAAATAAAGCGCGTAACCCTCCCGATTTGTCACCACTTTTACGACATGCGGGTCCATTAGCTCGTGAACAGTCAGCACGCGCATGCACACGGTCGCCATCGATGCCTGTGGACGCGCGATGAGATTTTCTGCCACTTGGTCGATCACCGACGGTGGCATGAGCGGTTCATCGCCTTGTAAGTTTACAACGACGGTATCATACGCAATTTTTTCTGACGCAATGACTTCGGCTAAACGATCACTGCCCGTGGCATGACTCGCCTTTGTCATACACACCTGTGCGCCAAATCGCTCCGCTGCACGACGAATTCGATCATCGTCGGTGGCAATAATTACCTGGTCGGCCCGACTTCTTTTCGCACATTCGTAAACGTGCTGCACCAGCGGCTTTCCGGCAATTTCGCGTAAGGGTTTGGCAGGCAAGCGCGTTGATCCATAACGCGCCGGTATGACAACAATAAAGCCCATTTAGACTTCCTCTTCGGCACCTAAATGGCGCGCCTCACTTTCCAGCATGACGGGAATGTCGTCTTTTATTGGATACGCCAAACGATCTGCTTTGCAAATGAGTTCTTTTTGTTCTTTTTTATAAGCAAGGGGACTTTTGCAAATCGGGCAAACTAAGATGTCGAGAATTTTTGCGTCCATGGGGGGCCTCATTGACAAAGTCGATCAATTAACTCGCGGGCAAATCCCGCTTCCATTTGCGCCTGCACGGGCACGGCCCAATGCTGCATGTCGGCAAATTGCGCACATTTTACGGCATCTTTTTCCGTCATGAGCACGGGAAACTCATCATCAAAATAAATATCCGAGGCGCGAAACGGATGGTGGTCGGCAAACGGGTGTTCAATGATATCCAATCCTGCCGCGCGTAGCTGATTGAAAAATCGCGACGGATGGCCGATGCCTGCCAGCGCGTGTACACGGGTGCCCGCCAATTCGCTTAAAAGGCATGTCCAATCAGGCCGAACCAAATTTCTTGCTTGCGCCATGACGAGCTGCATCGGCTTTTCGCCTATGCGTGCGGTGCCACTATTGCAAATACGAAAATCGACTGACTCAAGACGGGTCAAGGATTCACGCAATGGCCCCGCAGGCAGACAATACTCATTGCCGAACCGGCGCGCCCCATCAATCACCACGATTTCAATGTCGCGTTCTAACGCATAGTGCTGCAATCCGTCGTCAGAAACAATCACATCGACGTCGGGTTGCGCCGCCAGCAATGCACGAACGGCCTGTGGGCGATTGGGTGCAACGTAAACAGCGCAGCCCGTGCGTGCAGCGATGAGGACTGGCTCGTCGCCGACCAAGGTAACATCACTCTCGGCCACAACCGCCTGCGGCCACTCTGTCGCTTTGCCGCCGTAGCCGCGACTGACAACGCCAGGGGTGAGTCCCGCCGTGCGTAAGGTCTCGCACAGCCAAATAACGCACGGCGTTTTCCCTGCCCCTCCAACGGTGAGGTTGCCCACCACGATGACCGACACGGGCGCGCGATAACGCGGCAAAATTCCGCGCAGGTAAAGTGTTCGGCGGATTCTAACGACTGTCGCATACACAAGGGCCAAAGCCCGTAACCAGATTGGCACGGCGCTGGCAGGTTGATACCAGAAGGACTGTAGATATTTACTCACCAGTCGTAAACCCGTTGCAGGAATTCTTCGAGCACTGAGGTAGCCTTACGCCGCTCTTCCCAAAAAAGACGACGCGCCAGGTCACGGCTTTTTCGCGCTTGTGGCGGGTCTGCTTGCAAGGCTATCCACGCCGCCAAGGCAGCGTTCGGCTCGCAGGCAAACTCCGGCAATAAAGGTGCGCCACCGGCGAGTACCTGCCAATAGGTTTCCCGGTCCTCCGGCGCCATTAAGCACACACCACTCACGGACGCGGCCAGCGCGGGTAACCAACGCGCTTCGTCGACGATCCAAACAGAGCCAGGTGGCACTGCATCCCGCGTCCATTCACTGGCCCGAATCGGCATCACACCGAGTGAGCGCGCTTGCGCCTCAAACTCAGAACTTGCTTCCGATACACATAACACCGAGTTAGCGTACAAGGGCGAATTTTTCCAAGCCTGCAACCACGTCTTACCATTCGCTGGCCCATGTACCCACCACATGTCTGTACAGGCATTGCCTTTCAACAAACTGCCGAAAACCGGATCGACTTGCGAGGGGATAATTAAGGTGAGCAAATCGACCGCCGGTGCCACGTAAGAAGCGTGGTGGGGTTCGTTCGCTTCAAGCAGACTCGGATAATAGGCTTCGAGCGCCACGTCGGACGTACATACGCCTTGCAATTGCACGGAATGGATTTTTCGTTCAATTAATGCGCGCTGGAAATGCTTACCGGGTGCCGCATCGACAGAAATAACACCTAATGGATTTAAGCGGTCAAGCGCGCGATGCACGGCTTTGGGCGCGTCTGCTGGACCGTAGCCGAAGCCTGTCTTGGCCAACTCACCGAGTCGCGACGCCAATAATTTTGGATACTCGACGTGAAAGGTGACAATTAACCTAACATCACGTCGCTTTTCTCGCAATGCGGCGGCGACTTCTACGGCCAAACGTACCGAGCGCTCGGTAGCCCCAGCCCGCAGCCATATCAGCTTACCCGGCCCCTCCGGCGCTTTTAGATAACCCCAGCGCGCGCGCGCCCGATGACTGCGACCCTCCAGTCGGTCGCGCAGTCCGCAATACCACAATGCGAACGGATTGGCGCCGTAACCCTTTACGTCCGACATAGTCCCATCACACTGCGATATCCTTGAACTGCATGCGATGAAGGAGGGCATAAATGCCAGAATGCGCCAGCAATTCGCTATGCGTACCGGTTTCGACAATGCGACCTTGGTCTAACACAACGATCTTGTCGGCCTTCTCGATGGTGGACAAGCGATGTGCAATCACAAACGTGGTGCGATGTTGGATGAGCGCCTCCAAAGCGGCCTGAATGTGGCGCTCGGATTCGGTGTCCAATGCCGACGTCGCTTCGTCCAAAATCAAAATGGGCGCATCCTTGAGAATGGCGCGGGCGATGGCTAAGCGTTGTCGCTGTCCGCCGGAAAGTAACACGCCGCGCTCACCAACAAGGGTATCGAGCCCTGCCGGTAACTGCCGGATAAACTCCATGGCATGTGCCGCTTCGGCGGCGCGGACAATTTCATCGCGCGTGGCTTCACCCAAGCGCCCGTAGGCGATATTGTGGGCAATAGTATCGTTGAATAGCGTTATGTCTTGGCTGACCAAGGCAATCTGTCTACGCAAATCGGCGAGTTTGATGTCTTGGGTGTCGATGCCGTCGAATGAAATCGAACCGCGCGTTGGATTGTAAAAGCGCGGCAGCAATCCCACGAGTGTTGATTTACCGCTACCCGAACGCCCCACTAAGGCGATCGTTTGGCCGGGCGACACATCAAGCTGGATATCTTTGAGCACTTCGCCTTTGTCGGCACCGTATTCAAAACCCACTGCGTTAAATTTCACCGCGCCCTTTGCTCTTGAGAACGCGTGAGTACCTGTGTCGCGCTCCTGATCTTCTTGCAAGAAACCAAACACGCTTTGCGCCGCCGCCACGCCACGCTGGAGAGCGGCATTTACGGTGGTCAAGCGTTTGAGTGGCGGAAACAGCAATAACATCGCTGCAATAAACGACATGAATGTACCAACCGTCACCGTTTCCTGCATTGAGGGTCGGGTCGAGATATAAATAATGATGGCCAATAAGCACGCCGCTAACATTTGCACAATGGGCGAGCTGGCCGAATTGGTAATCACAATTTTCATGAATTGCAGACGATTATTTTCGTTGGCAATGGCAAACGCGGCGGCCTCGTGAGCATGTCCGCCAAATATCTTCACCACGCGTTGCGCTTCGATGGTCTGTTGCGCGATGTGAGTAACGTCACCAACCGAACTCTGCAGGCGCCTGCTGATGCGGCGCAGTCGTTTATTGACGAACACAACTAAACCGCTCAAGACCGGGCCGATAGTCAGAAATAAAAGCGTGAGCTTCCAATTTAAATAGAACATCCAACCCAACAAACCAATCAGCGTGAGCGTGTCTTGCACCAATACCGTTACCGCTTGGCTAGACGCTTCGGCCACTTGCTCAACGTCGAAAATTAATTTTGAGATGAGCTGGCCCGAGGCGTTTTGGTCGAAAAACCGGGTAGGCAAATTCAGATAATGTTGGAACATTTCCTTGCGTAGATCGCGCACGACATTGCGCCCGACCCAGCTCATAAAGTAGGCAACGACGAAGCTGCCTACGCCGCGCAATAGAAAAATACCAATGATTGCAAGGGGAATGAACGCGATGGTGTCCGGATCTTTTTCGACAAAAGTTCCGTCCAACATCGGTTTCATCAGCGCGGCAAAACTGGGTTCAGTGGCGGCCACCACTAACATACCCATCACACCGAAAACAAACGCACGCCGATAAGGTTTTACGTAAGAAAGCAAACGGACATACACAGCGCGACCGCTGTTTATGTCCACAGATTGTCGCGCCATGGAACGGAAAAGCCTACTTGTCGGATAATTGCTGGGTTGCGAAGCTCAGGCGGGAGAATCCCAGTTGACGTGCGGCGTCCATGGCGGTGATTACGGCTTGATGGGGTGTTTTCGCGTCAGCGCTCAACACCACCAATTGCTTGAAATCATTTCCGGCCACTTTTTGCAGCGCCCTTTTCAAGGTTGGCAGTTGTGTATTGACCACTTTTTGATCATTTACGTAAAACTCACCTTGCGCGTCGATGGAAATCTGCAGCGGCTTCTCGGCGATCTTACTTTCTGACGCCGCGCGCGGCAAGTCAATTCCGACTTCGAACTCTTCTTTGAAGGTGGTGGTGACAATAAAAAACAGAAGTAAAACGAACAGCACGTCGATTAGGGGAATGACGTTTAGCTCCAATTCATCTTCGCGGCGACGGCGGAAGTTCACTAGATTTTTTCCTCACCGGAGAATTCGCGTTGACCGTGAATCACTTCGACCAACTTGATCGCTTCTTGCTCCATGGCAATAACCAAAGTATCCACTTTTCGCCGAAACACGCGGTGCGCAACCAAGGCCGGAATGCCAACGATCAACCCGGCTGCCGTGGTCACTAACGCTTCAGCAATACCGCCCGCCAACAACTTGGGATTCGTACCCGATCCCGACGAGGTAATGACCGAAAAAATGTCGATAATTCCGAACACCGTGCCTAACAATCCTAACAAGGGTGAAATGGCGGCTATCGTTCCCAATACCGTTAAATAACGCTCCAAATCATGTACAACGTGACGCCCGGCTTCTTCAATGCTTTCTTTCATCACTTCCCGACTGTGATGCATATTGGCCAAGCCCGACGCTAGTACGCGCCCCAACGGAGAGCTTTCGCGCAACGCGTCAACCGCACGCGGATCCAACTTCTTCTGCTTGAATAAATGGTAAATTTGCGCCACGGTGTGTTTGGGTGCAATTTTGTCCCGTCGCAATGTCCACATTCGCTCAGCAATGACCGCCAGCGCTAATATAGAGCAGAGGACAATCGGAACCATGATCGGTCCGCCTGCTTTCAGTATTTCAAACATTCTAGTAATCCTTACTTTACTTTTGCCCGATTATGCAAATTTACGGACTATGCCAAAACCGTTTTATACGTTGCCTCTCAGCCTCAATATCACTTATGCCCGCCCTGCTCAATCGCGCCGTTAGGGCGCCGCTGTGCGCGGTGTCATACATGCGCACGCCGTTTTCTCGATAGCGCGCCACGACTTCCGACTTGGGAAACCTGTAACGGTTCAAATAACCGATCGGAAACAGCACGGCCACGGGCGAAACGGCATTAATGAACTCCGTGGTGGAGGACGTGGAACTGCCATGATGAGGCGCCACTAACAAATCCGCGTCCAACGCCAATCGATGTCTAGCCACAAGTACCGATTCCGCCCGCTTTTCGATATCCGCAGGAAGTATCGCCACGTATCCGCCTGCCTCAATGCGCAACACACAACTGGCGTCATTTTCCGTCGCCGCCACCATGTCGGCGCCTGGACGAAAAATCTGAAGCGTTACCCCGTCCCATTTCCAAATATGTTCTTCCGTACACATGAGCGCCGCCGCCTTCGGTATTTTTTCCGGCACCGAAGTAAGCACGTCACCCACCGGCATGAGCGCCAAAACAGAGGGCGCGCCGCCGATGTGATCTGCATCGCCGTGGCTGACAATAAAGCGGTCTATTCGGGTGCGTCCCACCGCGCGCATGAACGGTATCACAACCGATTCGCCGCTATCAAAATTTTCGCCTACTTTCGGTCCCGCATCGAACAAGAGCGTGTGATTCGATGTGCGGACGACAACCGATAGGCCCTGCCCCACATCTAAAAGCGTGATCAACGCTTCACCGTCCACGGGTTGCGGCGGGCGATTGAGCAACATGGGTAACATCATTATCGCACCCATACTGCGCGCAGGCAGCCCGCGCGGCGATAG
>JANOTC010000205.1:0-3371 GCA_031416175.1 Gammaproteobacteria bacterium | reverse complement strand
CAAGTAAGGCAAGCTATCATAATGATTTTTATAGAAAAAAAGTTAAATAATCAAAATAAAATTGAAAGGTGGGAAAATTTCAATGCGTCGAACCGATGCGTTCAAATTAAAAATAAATCACTACACGCACACACGTGGTGCAAGCATGGCCTTAACCACCCCGCACTACCTTGCACCAAAATTGTGAATGAATTGGGCGCTGCACTTAATTCGCGCTCCAAAGGCGTGCACACATCGACTGCACACAGAGAATAGACTCAGCCGATATTTAATTTGCTCATGCGATACTGCAACTGCCGAGGCGTCAGCCCGAGCGAAAGAGCGGCCTGAGTCTTATTGCCACGACTGTCTGCAAGTGCATCCAGAATTTGTTTCTTGTCGCTGCTCTGAACTCGAACGTAAGGACGACCACTGTAGCCACCTTTAGAGTAAGTAGATGTGATCGCATCCGTTGGCTCGTTTTGCATTTCTTCGGCTAGAAATGACTGGATACGCGCTTCATTAATGATTCCAGACTCCACGAGTATGACCGCGCGCTCAACCACATTTTCCAATTGCCGAATATTTCCAGGCCACGCATATTGCTCTAACAGGGAAAATGCATCCGGGCTAAATAATGCGTTTCTGTTGTGCCGCTGATTGGCTCGCTGTAAGAAATAGAGAGCCAAGAGGCGTACATCGCCCTCACGCTCTCGCAGTGGTGGCAATTCAATGGGCAATACATTTAGCCTGTAATAAAGGTCAAGCCGAAAACTGCCTTCATTGATAAGCTCTTTTAGATTTCGATGCGTGGCCGCAATAACCCGGACGTCGATCACTATGTCATCAGTCCCGCCGACGCGCTGCATTGAACGCTCTTGTAAGACGCGCAACAACTTGGCTTGCAAATCAACGTTCATGTCGCCAATTTCGTCTAAGAACAGTGTTCCTGCATGCGCCGCCTCAAACTTGCCAAGCTTTCGATTAATAGCGCCCGTAAACGAGCCTTTTTCGTGGCCAAACAACTCCGATTCCAGAAGACTTTCCGGAATGGCGGCGCAATTTACTGTAATAAAGGGCTTATCTTTGCGTACGCTCGCTACGTGAATCATTCTCGCAAATTTTTCTTTGCCGGTGCCTGATTCTCCATTGAGCATGATGGTTGCGTGCGAATCGGCAGCTTGCAGAGCCGTTTTGACGACGGCGCGTAAAACTGCGCTACTACCAATAATCCCGTAGGCAGTTTTCTGTTCCAATAATGCGGCGCGCAGGAGATTATTTTCCTCGGCAAGATTTTGGGTCTTGTCCGTCACCAATTGATCAATGCGCAACACTTGCTGGATAAATGCTGCGAAAATGCGCAATAGTGTCAAGTCCGATTCAAGCAGCGGAATGGTCGGATTAACGCGATGGACAGTCAACACCCCAATGGCCGCATCAAGCGCAAAAATAGGCACGGCAATATAACCCACTCGGCCACCGCTTAAGGTGGTAATGTCAGTCGTTTTAGCCAGGTACGCTGGCTCACGGCGAATATCAGGAATAAGCGCTATGTTACCTGTCGTTAGCACTCGCCCTGTTACGCCTTCCCCTATCGCGTAAATGCCTAACTCACTTTCCTTCGCTGTTAGTCCACAAGAATATTTAACGCGCAACGTATTGCTTTCGTCCAGAAGCAGAACGCGCGCCTTCGACATTCCTGTTGCGCGCACAAGAAGCTCTAACAATTGAATAATTGACGTGTCGGACGAAAATGTTTTAGCAATAACCTTCGAGGCTTCAAAAACAACGCCGATATCGTCCCGACCCGTCGGCTCGCACTCGCGAGCTGAAATTAGTGCGACCATATTTCTCCAAGATTATGTTGGTGTATAGGCATATGTTGTGCAATCGCCACTCCACACCCCAAGTCAAGTCATATCCAATTGATACAAAAGAAGTTTTTATATCGCACAGTCTAGCGGGAGATTGCAATCGAAGCCTATTGCACGACAACGGCGCAAAAAAGGAGCTAACATGCACTAGGGGTGCGCATGCTAGCTCTCCAGGTGTGGACCAGGTGGGAAAACTAACCGCCAACTTTACAACCGAGGCGAATGCGACGGCGTGTCATTCGCACTCTTTATCAGGCCATCGGCAATCGCCGTGAGCGGCCCCCAACCGATCAATGCGGTCACTAAAGGGTACGCTGCAACGAGACTCATAACGCCGATCTCGACGGGCGTTAGATCGAACACCAGCGTGGAGCCAACTAAAACAATACCCACTACCGTGCGAACCGCCCTGTCCGTTCCCGATAGATTTTCCGTGGTTTGAGTATCCATGTAACACCTCCAAAAACTATAACACTTAGCAATCTTGCGAGCTTTATTAAGCTGGCAAGAGGGATAGTGCGAGGCGCGTGCCAAGTCCATAATTACACAACAAATTCCTTACAAGATATTGATAATAAAATATAAAAATAAAATTTAAACACTTATTAGAAAGAAAATTTAAGTGCCACATTGGCTTGTCATTGTTGACAATGGCGACATTGGCAAGGACCGAGGTCAGCGCTTCCGCAACGAAATGCAAATACAAAAAAAAAGGGCGACTAAAAAGTCGCCCTAACACACGTCGCAGTAAACCAAACACGGAAACGAAGAACTCAGCATCTTACACAACCTACTCAAGCCCGTTTGCGACCGCCTACACTCGGCCCCTCAAGTGTTCAGTGGTCACAAACTTATTCCCTTAGACACAAATTAAGTATCGTCCTTGGCCTACGCCTTTTAAGACTGCACAGCGTCACCGAGAAGGAATCCGTGACCCAAGTCGCAGAACAGGCTCCTTTCGGCAAGAAAATTCACCCATTTTCCGAAAATTGCGGGTTAATTCCACTGAATTGAAACAGCCATCACACAAGTGTTAGTATGCCAAACTCATCCGCACTCCCTAACAACCCTATATTTCGCTTGAAAAAAATTCTTGTAGCGCGCAACGACAAACTAGGCGACTTTATGCTCGCCTACCCCAGCTTTGCCATGCTCAAAGAAAACCTTCCTAGTGTGCACGTTACTGCCCTCGTGCCGCGTTACACGGCGGATATGGCTAAGTGTTGTCCCTGGATAGATGAAGTCCTCATTGACCCCATAAGCGAAGCGGAAAAAGGCGGGATTTGGGCGCTGACTACGCTATTTAAACAGAAGAAATTCGACGCCATTATCGTGCTATTTTCGACCACGCGCGTGGGTTTGGCTGCCTGGTTGGCGGGAGTTCCTTACCGCTTAGCCCCCGCCACAAAAGTCGCCCAAGTGTTGTTTAACCGAACCGTGGTGCAGCGCCGCTCGGAATCCATTCAGCCCGAACACACCTATAACAGCGATCTGATCAAGCATTTTTTACGCGAACGC
>JANOTC010000204.1:0-11284 GCA_031416175.1 Gammaproteobacteria bacterium | reverse complement strand
AATCGCTCATTCTGACGGACCTAGCATTTAACATAGGGACCCATGTTTCATTGTGGTCGAAATTATTTTTCAGCCTAAATGGCGCCTATCGAAAATTTGGTCCTTCTCGACTGTTGCGGTCCATGATCGAAGATCACGTTGCACTAAAAGACTCGCTGTCCGAAATTCTCGCTTGGGACTTTCAACACATTGTCGTCTCGCACGGCCAAGTCGTATCCGAGCAAGCGACCCACGTTTTTGAGCATGGATTTGAAGCGTGTTTCGACAACGCCCTGGAAACAAGAGCAAAAACGAGAATAGACGCGCCCGCTCGCTGAGGTTTAGATTTACTTCAGGCGAGGGGTGGTGCTGCGTAACGGATCAAGCAACGCCGCCAGTCCGTTATGATCCAACTCATGCATCAGCGCGAGTAACTTTCCAAGTTCGCCCGAAGGAAATCCCTCCCGCGCGAACCAATTGAGGTAATGTCCCGGCAAATCGGCAATTAACCGGCCCTTATATTTGCCATAGGGCATCGTGCGTGTAACAAGCAATTTTAGGTGCCCTGGATCCATTCAAAATTCGCCCGTTCAACGTGGCGCGCTAGTATACCGCGCGCCTTGTTAATTCTTCCTCTTGGTTTTTCTCGTTCTCACCGTTATGATCGGCCCTCAACTTCGCTCGCTTAGGCAAATACCTCGATCAACGGCGTGGGGCGGAAGAACCGTTAATTCAGGTATTTTGGCACGGCACCCCTGCTGCATTACAACCCGGAGCACCCGTATGGGCAAACGCACGCCGCTACACTCAACCCACTTGGCAATGGGCGGCAAATTGGTCGATTTTGCTGGTTGGGATATGCCGATTAACTACGGCTCCCAAATTGAAGAACACCATCAAGTTCGCACCGATGCGGGCATGTTCGATGTGTCGCATATGACCATCGTCGACCTACGCGGCCCGCGTGTACGCGAATTTCTGAGCTACTTGCTGGCGAACAACGTCGAGCGCTTAACCCAACCCGGCAAAGCGCTGTATAGCTGCATGCTCAATGAGCAAGGCGGCGTTATTGATGATTTGATCACGTATTTTATGCGCGAAAACTGGTTTCGCACCGTGGTTAACGCCGCCACCCGTGATAAGGACATGGCCTGGATACGTCGCCAAGCCAAAGCGTTTGAAGTGGGCGTGGAAGCGCGGTCTGATCTCGCCATGATCGCCGTGCAAGGCCCCAATGCGCGCGCCAAAACCTTAAGCACAATGGACAACGGGCTGTTAAAAGCCGCCACCGCACTTGAACCCTTTTTCGCCACCAAGCCAGGCGATATTTTTGTTGCGCGCACCGGCTACACCGGCGAAGACGGTTTTGAAATAATGATATCGTCCGACCGCGTCCAGAGCCTCTGGCTGGCGCTCAGCAAAGCGGGTATAAAGCCCTGTGGTTTAGGTGCGCGCGACACGCTTCGTTTGGAAGCGGGAATGAACCTTTACGGCACGGATATGGACGAAACCACGTCGCCACTCGAATCCGGCTTAGGCTGGACCATCGGTTGGGAACCTAGTACGCGCGAATTTATAGGTCGCCAAGCCTTGGAATCTCAACGCGGCAACGCCAATCGCAAGTTAGTAGGATTAGTGCTGCAAGAGAAAGGCGTATTGCGTAACCATTTACCCGTGCGTGTTGTCGGCGTCGGCGAAGGTGAAATTACCAGCGGCAGCTTCTCGCCCACGCTCGGTCGCGCGATTGCCTTGGCACGCGTGCCCCTGGCCACCACGAACACCTGCCAAGTAGAGTTGCGCGGAAAATGGGTCGCGGCCACGGTGGTGAAGCCGCCTTTTGTACGCAACGGTAAATCCTGCATCACACTTTGATCTTGTTTTAAAGGACATTCCATGAGCAAAACCCTGGCGAATTTGAAATACACCAAAACTCACGAGTGGCTCGAAATCCACAACGACGGCACCGCCTCCGTGGGAATTTCCGATCACGCGCAAGACTTACTTGGCGATCTCGTTTACGTCGAAGCGCCCGAAGCGGGTCGAAAACTGACTGCCGGTAACGCCTGCGCGGTCGTGGAATCGGTCAAGGCCGCCTCGGACGTGTATGCGCCGGTCACTGGCGTCGTTGTCGCCATTAATGCGGCTTTGAGCGATAGCCCAGAACTCATTAACAAAGACCCCTACGGCGAGGGCTGGATCTTCAAGATTAAATTGGCAAACGCCGCCGATGCCAATGCACTATTGGACGCAAAAGCCTACGCAGAATTTTGCGCAGCCGAAAGCCACTAACTGTTAATACGTTTCAGCCAGGTCAGCTATGCCATTTATACCCCACACCCCCGCCGATGTTGCAGACATGCTGGCAACCATTGGCGCTAAAAATATCGAGCAATTGTTCGAAGAAATTCCCGCTGAATTAAAACAAACCAAGCTCGAAGGCGTCCCTGGACGCATGAGTGAACAACAAATTACGCGGCTAATGCTAGAACGGGCGATGCTGGATGGGCTACCCCTCTGCTTCGTCGGGGCGGGTGCGTATGAGCACCACATTCCTGCAGCCGTGTGGGAAGTCACTACCCGTGGCGAATTTTATTCTGCCTATACGCCGTACCAGGCCGAAGCCAGTCAAGGCACGCTGCAACTGTTGTACGAAATTCAAACCATGATGGCCAGCTTAACCGGCATGGACGTGTCCAACGCCTCGCTGTATGACGGCGCGTCGGCAGCGGCCGAAGCGGTGCTCATGGCCGTGCGCGCCAATCGCAAATCGACCAGCAAACGCGTATTAATTCCGCGTAGCGTGCATCCAGCCTATCGCAAAACTATTCAAGCTATCGTTGCCAATCAAGGCATCGTTATTGAAGAAATTGGCTTTGATATAGGCAGCGGGCAACTAACACTCAATTTGCTCCCAGAAAATCCCGGTGACTTCGCCGCCTTGCTCATTGCACAACCCAATTTCCTCGGCGTGCTGGAAGAAGTCGATGGCCTCACCAATTGGGCACATCAACATGGCGCGCTTGTGGTCGCCGTCGTGAACCCAATGAGCTTGGCAATTCTAACGCCGCCTGGTGAATGGGGCGACAAAGGCGCCGACATCGTGTGTGGCGAGGGCCAGCCACTCGGCATTCCGCTTTCGTCCGGTGGACCGTACTTCGGCTTCTGCTGCTGCAAAACCGAATTTGTACGACAAATGCCGGGGCGCATCGTGGGTCGCACCGTCGACCTCGACGGCAAACCCGGCTTTACCCTCACCTTGCAGGCGCGCGAACAACACATTCGTCGCTCCAAGGCTACGTCTAACATATGCACCAACCAAGGCTTACTGGTCACCGCCGCCACCATTTATATGGCTATCGTCGGCGACCGTGGCTTGGAACAAACCGCGCTCGAAAGCCATGCCAACACGCGCCGCTTAGCCAGTAAACTGGCCGCTGTGGGCGTAAAGGTAAAATTCGAAAGCCCATACTTTCACGAATTGACTGTCACGCTAAGTAAACCGGCCAAGCAGGTTTTAGAACGCCTCGCGCAAGAACATATTGTAGGCGGTTATGCATTGGCGTCCGATTACCCCGAACTCGGAAATGCCCTGCTGGTCTGCGCGACTGAAACCAAAACGGACGCGGATCTTGATCGTTATTGTGCAGCGCTCGCGCAGGCATTGAGTTAGATTAAAATTAGTAGGTACTCAGCGTATGTTGATATTTGAAGAATCGCAACCTGGCCGCGTAAACGCCGCGCAAATGTCGCCACAGAATGTGGAAGCGGCGTCTATTCCTGCCCATCTGCGCCGCAAAAAGCGGACGTTGTTACCGCAAGTGTCTGAACTGCAAGCAGTGCGGCACTACACGCGCTTATCGCAAAAGAATTTCTCGATTGACACGCACTTCTACCCGCTGGGTTCGTGCACCATGAAATACAACCCGCGCGCGTGCAATAAGCTGGCGATGTTACCGCAGTTCTTAGCCCGCCATCCTTACGCACCCGAGTCGATGGGCCAGGGTTTTCTGGCGTGCATGTTCGAACTACAGGAAATGCTCAAAGACGTCACGGGGATGAAGGGCGTTTCACTCACACCCATGGCAGGCGCCCAAGGCGAATTCGCCGGTGTCGCCATGATCCGGGCCTATCATGTGGCGCGTGGCGATGTCGCGCGTACTGAAATGTTAGTGCCCACCGCCGCTCACGGCACCAATCCGGCCACGGCGGTGATGTGCGGTTACACCGTGCGTGAAATTCCCACTGATAGCGAAGGCGATGTCGACCTCGACGCGTTGCGTGCCGCCGTCGGCCCGCAAACAGCAGGTATCATGCTGACCAACCCGTCAACGCTCGGCGTATTCGAGCGGCGCATTCGTGAAATTTCCGCCATCGTGCATAGCGCAGGCGGGATGCTTTACTACGACGGCGCCAATCTCAACGCGATTCTAGGTAAGGCCCGGCCCGGCGACATGGGCTTTGATGTCATCCACATGAATTTGCATAAAACTTTTTCCACGCCCCACGGTGGTGGCGGCCCTGGCGCCGGTCCAGTCGGCGTAAGCGAACGCCTGCTTCCCTATTTGCCTATACCACTGGTGGCTAACGAGAATGGCGTTTATCGCCTGCTCAACGAACAAGATCGCCCGCAGAGCATTGGGCGTCTTTCCACTTTTATGGGCAATGCCGGTATTTTATTGCGCGCATACATTTACGCCCGCATGTTAGGCCGTGAAGGCATGATACGCGTGGGTGAGTTCGCCACGTTGAACGCCAATTATTTAATGGCACTCTTAGCCAAAGGCGGCTTCGAACTCGCTTTCCCGCATCGGCGTGCGACCCACGAGTTCATTATCACCTTGCGCAGCCAAGCCAAGGAACTCGGCGTTAATACCATGGATTTCGCTAAGCGTTTGTTAGACTATGGCTACCATGCGCCTACCACCTATTTCCCGCTGTTGGTGCCGGAGTGCTTACTCATCGAGCCGACTGAAACAGAACCAAAGGAAGTGTTAGACGCCTTCGCGGCAACACTCATCGCGATTCTGGCAGAAGCGCGCACTCAACCCGAAAAGGTGAAGGGCGCGCCCCACTCTTTGCCTGTGCGCCGCTTAGACGACGTACGCGCGGCACGGCAGCTTGACCTTGTCTGGGTTCCTGCTGAACCCCATGCCGCACAACCCACGCATGGCAAGTGAGCGAACTGGCCTTGAACGCGTCATAAAAGCGGCTGGCTATTCGTGGGCTGGCCTTAAAGCGGCGTACCGGCATGAAGCCGCATTTCGGCAGGAAGTCGCGCTATGCATTCCGTTAGTGCCACTGGGCCTGTGGCTAGGACACACCGGCGTCGAACGCGCCTTGCTGGTTGGCTGCTTGCTACTCGTATTAGTGGCGGAACTGCTTAACAGCGCCGTCGAGGCAGTGGTAGATCGCATAGGACCGGAACACCATGCGCTCTCAGGTCGCGCTAAAGATATTGGTTCCGCTGCCGTTTTTGTCGCGTTGGCGAATGTCGCCTTAGTGTGGGGACTGATTTTGGTTGGCTGATACGCGAAGACTTTGCGATAAAAAGGTTTAGAAATTTCGACTGAATTTGGTATAGGAGAAGATTGATGACAGCGCTAATTTGCGGTTCTTACGCGTATGACACGATTATGGTGTTTCAAGACCACTTCAAGAACCACATCCTTCCCGACAAAACGCATATGATCAACGTATCATTTTTGGTACCCAATATGCGTCGTGAATTCGGTGGTTGCGCCGGAAATATCGCGTTTAACCTGAAAATGTTGGGTGGCAAAGCCCTGCCCATGGCCACCGTTGGCAGCGATTTCGGCCCCTACGCCGAGTGGATGGATAACCACGGCCTAAGCCGCAAACACATCAAGATTATTGACGAAGCCTATACCGGCCAAGCGTTCATTACGACGGACAAAGACGATAATCAAATCACCGCCTTTCACCCCGGCGCAATGAGTTACTCGCACACCAATTCCGTTGCAGACGCAAAAGGCGTCACCATCGGCATCGTTTCACCCGACGGACGCGACGGCATGATTCAACATGCCGCCGACTTTCACAAAGCAGACATACCTTTCATTTTTGATCCGGGCCAAGGCATGCCCATGTTCGACGGCGCCAATCTGCGCACGTTTATTGAACAAGCCGCATGGGTCACGGTTAACGACTATGAAGCGGAAATGCTGCAACAACGCACGGGCTGGTCACCGCACGAAATCGCCGAAAAAGTTCGCGCTTACGTCGTCACGCGTGGCCCAAAAGGCTCGCACATTTACACCAGTAACCACCGCATCGAAATACCCGCCGCCACGCCCAAAGAGCTGGTTGACCCCACTGGCTGCGGCGATGCCTATCGCGCCGGTCTACTTTATGGCCTCATGCATGAACTCGATTGGGAAACCACGGGCCGAATCGCCTCGCTGATGGGCGCCATCAAAATCGAGCACCCTGGCACGCAGAACCACCACTTTGAGCGCGCCCAGTTCGCGCGACGCTTTAAAGAAAGCTTCGGAACGACACTCGCGGGATTCTAGGCCAACACGCGGCGCGCAGGACGAACTGCGCCCGGATCGTGCGGTCCAACGCAGCGTGCAATCTATCCTAAACGGTTTTTCTCGGCTCGGCCCCCTCGCCCCTGCGGTATTTTTCTTTGTCGCGGGGGCGCTGTGCTTTGCCGTGGGCCGCGTTGTGCTGCTGGGCGTATTTCACAGCAGTGTTGGCGACGTCGATGCACTCTACCGCGTGTTCCCGGTAGGTCTGCGCATGGACAGCGTTTTGCTGAGCGTCGCCTTGTTTGTCCCCAGCGTATTATTGCTCTTGTTGCCCAAAGGCGGAGGCCGCTGGATTCGTCCTCTTTTCGCCACTTATTTCGTCATATTCGCCGGTCTATTCGTATTTATAGAACTCGCCTCTGGCCCGTTTCTTCAAGAGTTCGGCAGCCGTCCTAACCAACTTTTTTTTCAAAACTACACTCACCCACGCGAGATATTAGGCATGGCCTGGCGCGAGTACGGCGCGCTCTTCCTATTGGCCGCCGCGCTGATCGGTATTTGCTCGTGGTGGATTTGGCGTTATACCCAGCACTTGATGCGAAATCATACCCATTGGCCATACAAATGGCGTCTGCTGGCTCTACCCGTTCTCGTCGCCCTACTCGCACTGGGTGCACGTTCTGGTATCGGCAACGCGACACCGAACCCTGGCATGTCAACCTTCTCGACGAGCCACACCGCTAACCAGATCGCCCTCAATGGCACCTATTCTGTTCTTTTTTCGTTATATCGCTACCTCAACAATCCATTGGCCCCTGAGCAGCTCTACGGAGACCTGCCTGCGGCCGAAGTCATTCAACGCGTGCGCCGTGTCGCGCACATTAACGACGCCCAGGCGCGCCTGCCTGCTGACTCCACGATGCACACGCAAACGGCAACCCACACCAGCAAGCCGCCGAAAAACCTGGTCATCATCCTAATGGAGAGCATGGGCGCCGAATTCGTCGCCAGTCTCGGCGGTCTTCCGCTGACCCCAAATCTCGAAAAGCTCGCCCTGGAAGGCATCTATTTCTCGAACTTATATGCGATTGGCAGCCGTACTTCGCGCGGTGTCGAAGCCGTTATGAGTAGCCTTCCGCCCACCACGCGGCACGGTAGTATGCTCAAGTTGGACTTAGCGCAACATAACTTTTTCACCGTCGCCGAGTTACTGCGGCGAAAGGGTTACGACACCAGCTTCATTTACGGCGGCGAAGCCCACTTCGACAACATGGCCGGATTCTTGGCTGGAAATGGCGTCAAGCGGGTTATCGGCGACACCGACTTCGACCGGACGCTTTACCATAACGATTGGGGAGTCGCCGACGAAGACATGTTCGCCAAAGCGCATTCCTTGTTTGAGCGTTATGGCGACCAGCCCTTCTTCTCGTTGCTATTGACCCTGTCTAACCACAGCCCGTATGAGTACCCAGCGGGCAGGATCGAACCGTACGAGCAACCCGCCTATACTCGCAATAATTCCGCAAAATACGCCGATTATGCGGTCGGCCGCTTTTTCGAGCAGGCCAAGAAGTCACCTTACTACCAAAACACCATTTTCGTGTTAGTGGCCGATCACCCCATGCGCGTTGTGGGAGAAAACTACGTGCCCGTGCGCGCCTTTCACATTCCCGCGATTATCGTCGGCGGCCCAGTCACGCCGCGCCGCTATGAAAAACTTTCTTCGCAGATCGACCTGATGCCTACCGCACTCGGCCTACTCGGATTGAACCTTGAGCACCCCGCGATAGGCCGTGACCTGCTCCAGCTTCCCGCCGACGTCCCAGGGCGAGCCATGATGATTTACGACGACACCATGGCCTATTGGCAAGGCGACGACGTTGTGATTCACCCGCCTCAACAACCGCCCCAACAATTCCGCTTGGTGGGCGACGTGCTTCACCCCGCCCCGTTGGACTCCGAACTGGAACGCGATGCCCTAGCCCATATTCTGTTCCCGTCTCAAGCCTATCACGCCTTATCTTATCGACTCCCTTGATTCTGCCAAAATTTGTCCTATAGTTCTCCATCATGCGTATTTTTCACTGTTTGTATGCACCAAGAATCAAGAATTACGGAGATTTCCGGAACTTTTTGGCCTTTGCTACAAAAATATTTGAAGGAATGCGAAAAAAGCCTAGATTATTGCCTCAAAAATGTGAACAATATGCGCCGCCGTCACTCCCCCCCCGGGACCGGTTAGATTTCGTCCCTAAATGTAGAGGTAGAACCCATGTTCAAGATTACTATCGCTGTAGCTGCACTTTTTGCCGTTGGCATGATCGGCTGCACCAAGAAAGAAACACCTGCACCCGCACCGACTGAAATGGCACCTGCTCCTGCAGCCGCGCCAGCTCCTGCTCCTGCACCAGCGCCTGAAATGGCACCGGCTGCTCCTCCTGCAGACGCCGCAGCACCCGCTGTTGCGCCTCCTGCTGGCCACTAAGCCTTTCGCGTCCAGATAAAAAAAGCCGACTCTCGAGTCGGCTTTTTATTTTCTGCTTAGATGGCCTGAAATATGGCCTACGTCTTCTCTGCGCGCCTATGAAATCTTTTGATAGTAAAGATTTTGCGGATGATTGGACTGCGCGAAGAAGAACCAACGCTCCGCCAACAACCCAATATATTGCAGAACAAACGCAAGCGCCAACAACGCGGCGGAGGCACTGGTATCAGCCATCCACACCAGTGCGATGGGGACAGGAAACACCAACACGAGGAAAATCGTCCGTATGTTCTGAATGACAAGGTCGCTCTTACCGTGAAAAAACTCACGCGTGTTGAAAGAGCCGCCCATCTGACCCATCGAAGTTTGCACCACTTTCGTATGCCTTACCCCAATCGCCGTTTGAGTGGTCGACTTCGCGTTGTGCGCTAACTCACTATTCCGCTGCAATGACCAGGAACGCGTTAATAACGCGATTGTGGTAAACAAAACGGCAAGCATCGCGTAAGGATGCGCCAGACGCGGTGCTGCAAAACCAGCATACGCTGCCGCTAAGATGAATCCCGATGAACAGCCTAACAACGTAAAGTTAACCAAGGTTAACGGCGTTGCCCATTCACGCAAAAATTTTATACAGGCGTAAACCATCCCGGTGCAAATAAACAAGGCGAAGCAAGCTATAACACCCACCAGTCCCACAGCAAGCGTTACACGTGGCGGCGCACCTTGAAAATGCACCGCGCCATAAAAAGCGACCACTGCCATGAACACCGGTAAAATGATAACTTCTCGCGATAACCAAGAGGTGCGCCACTGATTCGCCGCCATCCAAGCCCGCTCAGGATGACCCAAATGGAAAAACGAAGCAACTAACCCCATGCCCGTCAAAACCACCGAAATCGCAGCGCCGATGGCGAAAAATTCTTGATCATAGTCAATTCGCTGCATCAACTCAGAGAGCATATACACTTCGCCAATGACCAAGGCCAAGAACAAGCCCTGACCAGCGCCAATTAGCGTTGTTAAAAAAATGACCGAAAACGCAGGTCGCATAATTTCTCCTGATTAGAACGAATTTCGCCGCCAGTTACGGCGCTTTTGCATTCGGATTCATATTTGTCCGATTACGCGGCAAATAATGATTGGCGGGTTGCGTACCCCACTCCGGCATGAGCTGATACCCATAATCGTCACGAATCCGCTTAGAAATTTCGGATTCAGGATCATGTACATCGCCAAAGAGGCGCGCACTGGTCGGGCAGGCCATCACACAGGCGGGCTTACGCTCGCTTTCAGGCAACGCTTTGTCGTAAATGCGGTCCACACATAACGTGCATTTCTTCATGACCTTTGCGTGCTCATCGAATTCACGCGCACCGTAAGGGCAAGCCCACGAACAATATTTGCAGCCAATACATTTATCGTAATCGACTAAAACGATACCGTCGTGTGGACGTTTGTAACTGGCGCCAGTTGGACATACCGGCACGCAGGGTGGGTCTTCGCAGTGCAAGCATGATTTGGGAAAATGGATTGTTTCCGTGTTAGGAAAACTGCCCACTTCATAGGTTTGCACACGGTTAAAAAACACGCCGGTGGGATCGGCGCCGTACGGATTGTCATCCGGCAGCGGCCCAGCTTCACCCGAGGTATTCCATTGCTTACAGCTTGTCACGCAGGCATGACAACCCACACACACGTTTAGATCAATGGCGAGTGCCAGTTGCGTCATTTTTCGCCTCCACTTGAGTTTTTCTTTCCCGCAAAGAATTGCAAAAAGGTCGGCCGTTTAACTTGTCCAGGAAGCACAGGCATCGGCGCAAACTGAGGCGATGTCACCTTCGCTTCTTTCGCGTCTGCTTTATACACTCTTACACGCACGTCATACCAGCCTGCTTGCCCCGTGACCGGATCAGAATTGGAAACATGCTCACCTTCTGGCCCGGCAGGCAATTCTTCAGAAATAACATGGTTGAGCAAGAACCCTTTACTAGATTCATTCGCACTAGGATCCAGATTCCATGCGCCCGCAGCTTTGCCGATGGCATTCCATGTCCACACCGTTCCCGGTTCGACCGCTTCGCTAAATCGGCACATGCAACGCACTTTTCCGTGCATGGATTCCACCCACACCCAATCGCCGTCTTCAAACCCGCCTTGCTTACCTAACTGCGGACTCATATGCAAATAATTATGCGTATGAATCTGCCGTAACCACGCATTTTGCGAATCCCACGAATGGTACATCGCCATTGGCCGTTGCGTAATCGCGTTAAGTGGGTATTTCACTAAATCAGAACGCTGCACTTCAATCGGCTGATAAAAAAAC
>JANOTC010000203.1:0-2164 GCA_031416175.1 Gammaproteobacteria bacterium | reverse complement strand
TGTTAAGCGGCTTGAGCTTGTTCGGATAACTGGCTTCGTATGTATAGAAACTACGAATGCTGTCGCCATGATCGGACGCTAACACCGCGTAGTAGGTTTGCTCACCGACTTTAATATATTTCGTGGCATAAACAGCTTGTTTCATCGCGACAAACAAGTGCACATCGGCGCCCACATAACCGAGCCGAACGTCATAGCCCGACTTGACTAAAAAGAACCAAAGTAAAAGATTTTGTTCAGATTTTCGCTCGGTCTGTAATCCTTGAACGGCGGCGCGCCAGAGGGTAACGCCGCCCCAATCGTCGAGATTGAGTTCACGTTGGATGTTATTAATCGCTTGTAGGGTAGGTTCATATTGGCTGCTACTCATCATTGCCCAAAAGTCGCTCATGGCCTCCGATTTGGCGTCGCTCGACAGGCGGTATTTTTTCCACTGTGGGTCAACGTTGAGAGTGACAGCATTACCAAAAAATAAAATCTCAAGCGTGTTGGCGCTTGGACTTGTTTTTGGCAGCGGCGCTGCGGAAGGCAGCGCGGGCGGAACGAGTACAACGGGCGGAATGACGGGCGCGATGACCACTGGCTCAGGCCTGGGTGCCACGGGCGCCGTCGTAGGGCCGATAGGTCGAGTCACCGGCACGAAAACTGGGATTTGTTTGGGTTTGGGTTCTTTTATTCGAACATTGCCTTTGAATGCGTCGAATTCACTCCACTTGCCTTTCAAAAAATCAGCGAATTCACGATCTTGTTGGTCTTTGAATTCCTGAAATTCGGCTTTTATCTTTTGTGCGGCTTCGCGTTGTTCTCTACGAAACACGTCGAAGTCGTCGGCGGCGGCGGCATAGGCATACATGGGGAGTAGAATGGCGGTTACCAGTAAAAATCTGTTTACGTCCCTGGACATATTCAAACTCCCTATTTCTATGGCCGACTGCAATAGTATCAGACCTTGGTCTTTGCCTTTGCCTATTTATGCACGGCAATTGGGCACGGTTCAAATCAGGGTGCCACTAAGGTACCGTCATAGCCCGTTGCCTATCACTCAACACCTTCAATTAATTGCCGTTTTCCGGTTGGCATAAGCTCGTCTACTGGTACCCTAAACACACCGTTTTTGAACCGTGCCGTCTTCCCAACTTGCCTAGAGCCTGTCAACACGACCATCTTTTACTTATGGTCGGGGAGAATTATGTCTGTTATGTAGCGTCGAAAACCGTGCAAATCCGCCATGAGAATGCTAAATTACACGGATGAACCCTCGTTTCGTCCAAAATCAGCTTGAGTCTCTACTCAACCAGTTTCCCGCCGTAGTCCTGCTTGGGCCGCGCCAAGCGGGTAAAACTACGCTTGCGCTGGCTGAAATGGCCCGGCGCGGGAACGCCCTTTATCTGGACTTGGAACTCCCTTCGGCGCTGCGGCAACTGGATGACCCTGAAAGCTTCCTGCTTGCGCAGCGAAACCGGCTGATCATTCTCGACGAAGTTCAACGCCTGCCCGAGCTGTTTGCGGTGCTACGTGGGGTCATTGATATTCGCCGTCGGGACGGCGAAGCGGCTGGGCAGTTCCTTTTGCTCGGTTCAGCCACGGGCGTGCTGTTACGGCAAGTGAGTGAAAGTCTCGCCGGAAGGGTCGCTCAGCTGGAACTCACGCCGTTTCAGGCCAGAGAAGTGCGGCTGGCCGGTGCGCCAGGGCATGAACTCAACTCCCTTTGGCTGCGCGGGGGGTTTCCGCTGTCTTGGTTAGCACAGGACGACGCCCTCAGTCTGCGATGGCGCGAGGCTTTCATCGCCACCTACCTGGAACGCGATATACCGGCCCTGGGTCCGAAAATTCCGGCCACCACGCTACGTCGTTTGTGGACCATGTTGGCACATGTGCAAGGCGGTTTGCTCAACCAATCGCAACTCGCCGCATCACTTGCTGTGAGTGGTCAGACAGTATCGCGTTACATCGACGTTTTGTGCGACTTAATGTTAGTGCGCCGCCTGCCCGCTTGGCATGGAAATGTGGGGAAGAGGTTGGTGCGCGCGCCCAAAGTGTATGTGCGCGACAGCGGAATTGCTCATGCTCTGCTTGGCTTGGCGAGCGTTGAGTCGGTGTTAAGTCACCCGGTCGCTGGCGCCACGTGGGAGGGGTTTGTTATCGAACAGCTCATCGCCGCCGC
>JANOTC010000202.1:0-2500 GCA_031416175.1 Gammaproteobacteria bacterium | reverse complement strand
AATGAGGCGAAAAAGCTTGACGTGTCGACGACAATTTTGGAATGCGTAGACGGGCCTGAGCAAGCAACGCTACGTTCCGTACTCATTGCCTTGGACGACGGGGAATTTAAAGGCGCGTCCCTGCAACTTGCCCAAACATGGAGCGGTAGCCTATTGTGGATCTGCGCCAGCCTCTACCGACCCGCCCAACTACCGCATTAATCGCAAAACATCTAGACATTAAAACGGAAATGCACAACATCGCCGTCATGTAACACGTATTCTTTGCCCTCTAAACGCCATTTCCCGGCGTCCTTAGCACCCTGTTCGCCCTTGTATTTAACAAAGTCGTCATAGGAAACCACTTCAGCGCGAATAAAGCCTTTTTCAAAATCGGTATGGATCACACCTGCGCCTTGCGGTGCCGTTGCGCCTATATGCACGGTCCAAGCGCGCACTTCTTTCACGCCGGCGGTAAAATACGTTTGTAAACCTAACAATGAATAGCCCGCACGTATAACGCGATTTAGACCTGGCTCGGTTAGTCCCATATCCTTTAGGAAATCGCCTTTTTCATCATCCGCCAATTCAGAAATTTCACTTTCAATGGAAGCGCAAACCGGCACAACTATCGCCTTTTCTTTTTCGGCTAAGGCACGCACCGCGTCCAACAATGGGTTATTTTCAAAGCCGGTTTCCGCGACGTTGGCAATGAACATCATGGGCTTGGCTGTTAACAAGCAGAGGTCTTGTAACATCGCGCGCTCATCCACCGTTAAATCCAGCGCGCGCGCCATGCCGCCAACATTAAGATGCTCACGTACGCGTTCCCAAACAATGCGTTGCGCATTGGCTTTCTTATCGCCGCTTTTCGCGGCGCGAATAACGCGGTTAATCCCTTTATCAACCGTTTCAAGATCGGCGAGCGCCAGTTCTGTGTTAATAACTTCAATGTCGCGCAGTGGATTAACGGAGCCGGATACGTGGACAACATCGTCATTCACAAAACAACGCACAACGTGAGCAATCGCGTGTGTTTCGCGAATATTGGCCAAGAATTTATTGCCTAAACCTTCGCCTTTTGATGCACCTGCTACCAGCCCGGCGATATCCACGAACTCCATCGCCGCACCCAATATGCGTTGGGGTTTGACGATTTCTGCCAATTTATCAAGTCGATGATCCGGTACCGGAACCACACCGACATTGGGTTCAATGGTGCAAAATGGATAATTCGCCGCGTCGATCCCGGCTTTGGTTAACGCATTAAACAAAGTCGATTTACCGACGTTGGGCAATCCCACAATTCCGCACTTAAAACCCATAACAGTTATCCTTTATAAAAAATTAAGCTTCGGCATTCGGTGGAAAGTTCAGACGCTCATTGCGCGTGCAAACGCTGCATCGCTTGCTGTTGATCGCCGGCTACCAGCAAAGGGACGACAGTTGCCGCCGCATCCAAGGCGCGCCCGATGGAAATTCGATCATCTAGACCTGGCGGCCCCAACACATACCCCGTGACGAGGTCCGGCGCGCCAGGGTGGCCAATACCAATGCGCAAGCGCTGAAAATCCGGCGTTCCTAGTTGTGCGATGATATCGCGTAGACCATTGTGACCGCCATGCCCCCCACCCTGTTTCAAGCGCACTTTGCCGGGTGCGAAATCCAACTCGTCGTGCGCCACTAATATCTCGCCCGGTTCGATCTTGAAATACTGGGCGACCTTCAAGACAGGTGTTCCGCTTCGATTCATAAACAGGGTAGGCATCAACAGGCGTAATTCAGCATCGGCCACCTTAATTACGCAAACATCGCCCTGAAATTTCGGCTCGACGCGAAACACACCGCCCGCCGCCCGCGCTAATTGCTCAACAAACCAAAACCCGGCATTGTGGCGAGTTGATTCATATTTCCCGCCAGGATTGCCCAAACCCACGATTAATTTTACTTCGCCACTCACGCCACCGGCCTCAAACGCGTTCAATCAACGTTAAGCTCTAAAACGCAAAACGCCCGGCTTCCGCAATAGCGGAAGCCGGGCGATAGATGCAACCCAATTTGCGGTGTTACTTCTTCGCAGCCGGTTTAGCGGCGGCAGGTTTGGCAGCCGCTGGCTTAGCTGCCGCAGGCTTGGCCGCTGCAGCCGCAGGAGCGGCGGCGGCGGCCGCTTCTGCCGTCGCTTCAACCGCGCCGCGCGGAACATGCATCGACACAACCGGCAAGTCATGCGACGCGCCTTGTGACAAGCCGAGTGAGACCACGCCTTCAGGCAACTTCAGATCGCTAATGTGCATGACATCGCCGACTGTCATCGCTGACACGTCGACTTCGATATGCTCAGGCAAGGCGCCTGGCAAACAAACGATTTCGATGTCGGTCATTGCATGGCCCATAATGCCACCGAGCTTGATGCCAGGTGCGGTTGCGCCGCCGACAAAATGCAAGGGTACACGCATCGTGATTTTTTCCGTTGCGCTAACGCGCAGGAAATCCACGTGCATGATAATCGGCTTATACGGAT
>JANOTC010000201.1:0-5327 GCA_031416175.1 Gammaproteobacteria bacterium | reverse complement strand
TTTTCCCGCTGCCGACCACGCCACACACGGCAATGAGTCGGCCCTCCATGATCGCCCCGCGGATGTCTTTGATGATCTGTTTATGATGGTCGGTTTCAAAGTAATCCGCCTGACTCAATGGTCGCGTCAACCCATAATGCTGCATCACCTCAACCCGCATGATCGTGCTCTCCTTTGCTTGCCTTGCTGCGAAAGTGTTTCCTTACTCGTTCCAAAACAATCGTGCGTTCCAGCGTTTCCCTGAGAATTTGGTCGATGAATTGTCGGTCTTCGATGGACAATTTCACGAGGGGTTGCGCGAGCTCATCGGCAATCGCCAATTTCGCCGCCACCAGAGTCGGATAACAATATTCCGGCACGCGCTCGAACGGCTGCTTGCGCGGCTCGATCTGGTTCGCGACCGGCGCCAACGTGACGCCCTGTTCACCGGTCAACGCGGCGATCGGCAAGCCCAATTGCACCGCCAATTGTTCAATGCGGTCGGCGCGTTCATCGGCTTTGGTCTTCTTGAAAGCGCGGTAACGATTTAACGGAATCGGACCGCCCACGGGATGGAAGGGGCCAAATCGCTGATCGTGATGCTCGACGTAGAGTTCGGTATCGAACAAGCCCCACAAGAGCACCACCGATTCGCCGGCCAGTTCCGGCTCCACTTCGTAGAGTGTGCCGTCGACCGTGATGCGGGCGTCGATGCCCACTTTGCGACGCTCGGGCTCTCTGGCGAAACTACAAAAGCGTTCCCAGGTGCACATCTCGCGCAGGCCATCCTGGGGTAAATTGGCGAGCCAATCGTCGAGGCGTGTGTGCGATTCACTTCGATGCGGTTGGCGGTTGTAGGTGAGCAAATAACGCTGCAGCCACAAATTGGCTTCCGCTTCATTGCTGGGCTTGTGAAAGTGGTAAAGGGTTTCGTGTGCCTCTTTGACCGTGCGAAACGGACGCTCCACTTTGCCTTTGGAGCGCGCGGTGACGCGTCGGCCATCTTTCCCGGCGGGCACATGCGTTTGCCAAACGACATCCAAAAGCTGCATCACTTTTTGGAACACGCGGCTTTTGGCTACCGGGCCGTTGTCCAGATAAAGCATTTTTGGCCGGCCCTGGAACGGAAGGCCTTCGAGGGTTTTGGGGGCCATCGCGTTGAACAGGAAGCGCAACGCCGATTCGGCGTCCTCGCCATACACGCAACGGTATTCTTGATAGCAGACCCCGCTACGGTCATCCACCACGCTGAACAGCATCAGCTGGGGCTGCCCGCGACCGGGCTCGATCCAGAGCGGTGCTTCGACCTGTTTTAAATCCGACGGAGACATGTCGAACTGCCAACAGTCATTGCTTTGTTCAGCCTGGAAACGAACCGCTGGCGGTGGCCGCGTGAGGTGAGTCTGGTCGAATCCCCATAAACGCAGATAGCGGTCTGCCGTCGTGCGAGAAAGCACGCCCACCGGCGCTTGGGTAAAGCCGTGTGGCGTATTCACGCCATACTGTTCGAGCAGTTCGAGTGCGCGCCGAGTGGAGAGGTGGCGGCCCTGCTTGTTGGTGGTGCGCAGTTTTAACGCCGCAATGATTTCGCAGTAACGCTCCATCTCTGGCGTGGGCAACACACGGGATCGCCCGCGGTCGACACGACCGGCCACTTTCATTTTGGGCTGATGGAAGTCATCCAGTAATCGGTAAACCGTAGCCGGTGAAATATTGTAGAGCGAGGCGACACCGGCAATTAATGTGCGACGCTGCGGATCGCGAGGTGACAAATCATCGAGGCGGCGTCGCAAAGTCAGCAGTGATTCGGCCGGTACGATCTTACGCCGCGTGGAGTGCATTCGCGTCGGCTTCCGCCAGGTAACTGTACAGTGTCGGCTTGGAAATCCGCATCATTTTGCAGATATCGTCAATGCTGTGCTGGCGCTCCCGATAGAGCTGTATGGCGATCTGTCGCGTAGCGGGATCCAGCGCTTTAGGTCGGCCACCTAAACGACCGCGTGCGCGTGCGGCGGAGAGAGCGGCTTGGCTGCGCTCACGCATCCGGTTGCGTTCAAATTCGGCCAGTGCGGCGAATAGGCGCAATACCTGTTTCCCATCGCGGGTCGTGGTGTCGATGTTTTCTGTCAAGCTGACGAAGCCAATGCGTCGGCTCCCCAATTTCTCGACGAGCGCGATCAGGTCTTTTAGCGTACGCCCCAACCGATCCAGCCGCCATACGACAAGGGAGTCCCCTTCGCGTAGTGCCGCCAGCAATGCAATAAGGCCCGGACGTTCTGCTTTGGCGCCGCACGCTTGATCTTCGTGAATCGTGAGACAGCCGCCTTGTGTGAGTGCCTCACGCTGCACCGTGAGGCTTGGATCCTCGACGGAAGCCCGGGCGTAGCCGATCAACATCGCAACGCTCCGTTGACCGGCAGCAGAAAAACAGACGACTCACCCTCGCTGAGCGGCCGGACTGGACCCTACGCGTCGCACGCCGAACTCCGTGTCCACAAAAAACTTGCCGTCAGAAAAACGACCATGGTTTTCATCCCGACATCCCGTCAAGAAACTCATTTTTAACGAGTATAGTTTACGAAGAAAACAATGCAGAGTTAATTTACTTAAATCGGGTGGGATCAGCATTTTCCTGGTACGAAAAAGGCGAGGAAAGCGGGTTTTTCACGGTCGCCGATATTCTCAATTAATGTGGGCACGCGACGGATGATTGCAGGCAGGAACGGATGATTGCAGGCACATTCTCAAATAATGTGGACAGAGGGCTTCGGATAGAACCAAATAATGTGGGCAGAAATGGCCGATGTTTGCAGGCACGACGTCGGATGATTGCAGCCCTCTACAGCTAGGCGTAAGGATTCCTGCGAAATGAGTAAGATCGCGCTCCAAGCCGCGCCGCGTATGCCTTCCAAGCCACACGCGAGCATTCGCCGACAACTTCCCTTGGCCCGCAGAGCCCGAATTTATTGGGACAAACGGGTTGAGACGGATTGAGATCAGCGATTAATTCCGGCGTGATCGCAATTCCTTCAGGTTCCGAACTCTTTGGCGCACACGAATGGTGTAAATTTAGCGCATAGAAACGACTTAAAAAGGGCAGGCACCAACGTTTTTAAGCTTAAACAATCAGACCGTCGACCAAGGAAGCCCGGTTTTGCACCTTTTTCTGCTAAAAATGGGCGATCCAACTGGCCTGAGAGCCAGGTCTCAAAAGGGTTTACGGGCGATTTTACTCGTTTACGCAGGAATCCTTACGCCTAGCCTGTTCCACAGGATAATCGCTGCCACGACCACATTGAGGCCGCTGGCGCTGAGTTCGTCCTGCACTGTGCCTTCGATAGCCTGACTCTATTCCAGTGCTTGCCGTACACCTGATGGTTCCCCTCATGTGCAAGCTCTGTATTGACGGAAGAAAGCTCTTGTGCGCTTTGCTACACCAACTCCTTGACGTGTTCGGACTGCCCCAGAACATCCGTCAAGGACTTGCCCGTCTCCAACTCAACTGGCAACTTGGGAACCAAATGCGAAAGTGTTGGCTGCATTTGCCCAGAGTACGCAGGACGCAACCAAAGTTCGGTGCGGTAGGTCACTCATAGAGATTGGACACTACGGTCGGAGGCTTCAGGAATTGTGTTTGGCGCTAACTAGGTAAGGTGAAAATCATTCGCGTACCCCGGCCATGGCTACTTTCCGCCCAGACTCTGCCGCCATGCGCCTCCACAATGCAACGGGAAATGTACAAGCCCAAGCCAAGGCCACGTCTGTCGTTGCGGCCAACTTGCCAGAACCGTTCGAACACGGACTCCAGCATTACCTCGGGGATGCCGATGCCGGTGTCGTCAACACAAAATTCAAGCGACGCATTCACGTATTCACAGCCCACACCGATATGGCCGCCCTTGGGTGTAAATTTGATCGAATTGGCGATAAGGTTGGCGAGAACCTGCAACATGCGATCGTGATCGAATGTCGCCAAGCACGAACGCTGATTGCCCCGTACCGCAAGGGACACACCCTTCACCAATGCAGGAGCCTGAAGGGCATCGACAGCCTCGACAACAAGCAGGGCGACGTCGCCCTGCGTAGTTTGCATTGCCAGTTTACCCGCATCAATACTGGCGACATCAACCAAGTCGCCAATCAACCGATTCATGCGCGCGCCGTAGCGCTCTATTCGCGTTGTCTCGACGAGCAGCGACTTGCTGTCATCATGTTTCTCAAGTTTATTGGCGAGGAGCTGCGAGCTCACGACTATGCCATTGAGCAGATCTCTCAGGTCGTGCGAGACCATGCCGAGGAAATCGTCCCTGGTCGCGAGCGCGTCGTCAGAACGGGCACGCTCCGTTAGCAGGTATTGATCAGTCGCGTCGCGCTCGATCGGTAACAGACGCGCAAGCATGCGGGTGCTTATCGCCCGCTCCCGAAGCACAAGGCGATCTGCCGCCGCGCGTTCCGCGCGCAGCGCTTGGTCTTCGACTTCGCGTTCTACTGCTATGGTAGTTTGGTCGTCCAGGGGTGCGGCGCTTCCCGCACTCAGGTCTGCTTTTTCGCGCGCCGCAAATAAGACTGAGTCGGCACTTTCCCGCGCATGCTCCAATACCGCGTCGGCGTCACGCTCTATGGCCATCCTGCTTGCCAACAACTCCCGATCGGCTTTTTCACGTTCCTCGCGTAGGCTGGCGTCGGTCAGTTCGCGATCTGGCGATTCTTGAGCATTTGTGGTTGACATCGTAGAACTTTCCTCTCTTCTGGCTGCAGAGCAAGTCGGAATTTAACTTCATTTCGGCCTGCCTACCAGTATACGGTTCATTGAGCGCGAGAGCGATCCAAACCGTGGGAGGGCATCCTTGGTGACTGCATAACGTTCACTCGCTACTGGTTGCGGGTTTTCCTAACCACATGAATTGCCCTGAGAGCCACGGCGGACGTGGCTTCCAGTATTTGGCGCCAAAAACCGTTATAGTCGATAGTTTTGGCGGTAAAAATGGAGAAGAACCTAGTATTTAGCCACATTCCGACACAATTGACGGAAGCGCAGTTCGCCCTAATTGTCTTTCCCCACCTGACCGTGGGTCGTTGTGGGCCGAATAAGAAACTGCCGCTCTTTTCGGTCTTCAACTACATTCTGAAGTGTTTGTACTTGGGGGTGTAAGCCCAAACCGCCGAAAATTCCGTCCTGAGGTTCGAGCGCGCTAGAATCCGCTTTCTATAGACAAAATGGGCGATGACCGACTTTGGTTGCGATGAATGTCTATTCTCCAACAACCGATCCGAGCTCTCTAACATCAAAATTTTGCGACGCCGCAGGGGTGAATTTCTGTTTTAAGGAGGAATTGCCGCCTTCCGAC
>JANOTC010000200.1:0-6081 GCA_031416175.1 Gammaproteobacteria bacterium | reverse complement strand
GCATGGATGCACGATTCCATGGATGGAAGAGGTAGAGCGGCGTCGGGAACGAGCCGCCGAGGAGGTAGTGCGAAGCATGGAGCCAAAGCCGATGGATGCGCAGGAGCGGCCAGGAAAAGGGAACTGTGGCCGCCTCGACAGAAATCGCGGCCCGCTACACAGATGCCATTGTCGCGTACTGTGAAAGCTTACGGTCCTTTCCTCATCGGGGCACCAAGCGGGATGATATCCGCCCTGGTCTACGCATCACCAACTACAAAAACGGGCCGTTCCACAACGCCGAGCCGAGCCGGGCCGCGTCGTACGTTTGACGAAAACAACCTACTCGGCTATTGTTCCGAACATGGAAAAGAACGCATTCCCTATACCTACAAAGGTGAGTCGACGGTTCTTCCATCGGTGACGGGCGACTATTGTCCGGCGTGCGATGAAGCCATTTTTGACGCGACTGAGTCACGACGCATCAGCGTTTTCATGCGTGAATTCACCAAACAGGTCAATGCGTCAATTGTCGATCCAGAGTTCATAACCCGCGTTCGCAAAAAGCTCCAGCTGGACCAGAAGCAAGCCTCAGAAATATTTGGCGGCGGTGTGAATGCCTTCTCACGTTATGAAACTGGCAAGGCCAAACCGTCGGTGGCGTTGGTGAAGTTATTTCGGGTGTTAGACCGACACCCGGATCTATTGGACGAGATAAGGGCGGCCTAGCGTCATCACCGATGAATAAAGTCGACCGCTATGTACAAGCCTCCACTCGCAAGAAGACGACGCTAAGTTACCAAGCGGCCGTGCGGCATTTCGAAGTCGAGAATCTCGCTGCGAAATCGATTCTCGCTTTGCAGTTCGAAATCCTAACAGGAGTGCTTTCAAATAGGCGCTCGCCCACGCCACGCGTCGCGTCGACGATGTCCGCGCCAGCATTTCGGGATAACCGCCGCTAAGTACGCGGGATACGAGAATCAAGGAGTCGGCGGTATAAGTCAGGCATGTTCAATTCGACGAAATAGGCAATGGTATTGCAAGACTAGCAGAGTATCGCCCAATCGGGAATAAATAAGCGTCCAATCAGGAATACATATTCGTCTGATCTGGATTTAAGTGGCGTCCTATAGGGAACAGCGAGTTAATCGAAAGTACCTCAATTACCGCTTCAACCACCACTGGGATGACTATTTCCTTGGTCACTGCGCCATAAGGCATTCTACCAGCCGCAGAAATCCGGCAAAGCGCCGATGCTTTTTTCCACTGTATCCGTCCTATGTCGGATGGCGCGCGACGCCATTTGGTTCACTCTGGGTGATACCGGGAGGTGCATGGACGTGAATGTGGTCGTCCTCTCGGCTACCGATGGTTCGATCAACTTACTGGAGAAATTCGAATGACTACGATACAAGTGAAAAGGAAACAATTGGGTACGGTGCTGGCGGTTACAGCTTGCAGCTTTTTAGGATTGTTCGACAGGGAAGCTCTGGCACAGGGCTATCGCTTCCAAGCGACGAATGTTTGCGAACTGACCGCCAAGGAGCTTTTCAAGGCGTGCAGATTCGAAGTCCAAGACAGCGCCAAAGTGGCTACGGCAAATTGCTTGAATCTCCTCGTCCCCGAAGCGGCGGCGGAATGCAAGCTCGCCGTGGGCGCCGCCCGCACCGAGGGCAACGCACAATGTGCGGTGGTCGAAGACGCACGCGAGGATGTCTGCGACAAACTGGGTACGGGCGCTTACGATCCGGTGATCGATCCGGCGAACTTTGTTGCGGGAATCAATAACCGTTACACACCCTTTCCCCCTGGCGCGTTTCGGGTTTACGAAAAGCAGACACCGGAAGGGTTGGAACGGATTCGCATCGACGTTCTGCCGGAAACACGCCAGATTATGGGTGTGACCATGACCACGCTGCGTGACGTCGTGACGCTAAATGGCGAAGTGATCGAAGACACCTTGGATTGGCTCGCACAGGACGTGCAAGGAAACGTCTGGTATTTCGGCGAGCGGGTACAGAACTTCGAGAATGGAATTCTGCGCAATCTCGACGGTTCATTCGAAGCGGGCAGGGCTGGCGACAAAGCGGGCTTTTGGAGCACGGCGTTTCCGCAAGTGGGCGATTTTTACCGGCAAGAGTGGTCGCTGGGCAACGCCGAGGATGTGGTCGAAGTAATGAGTTTGGACGCACGCGACGAAATTGTCCCCTTTAGCCGCAGTGGCACTGGGCCCGTACTGAAGACGATGGCCACCACCCCGATGTCACCCGTCGTCGAGTACAAATATTACGTGCCTGGCATCGGGTTCGCCCTGGAAGTGAAGCCCTCAACCGGCGAGCGACTTGAACTGGTGGACTACGGCCCGCGCTGAGTTGGAAAAAAAGTGAGGGGCCGGGCGACAGTATGCGCCCGGCCCCTTTTAAAGTGTTGAAGGTGGGTGTTTAATGCTGAATTTTAGCCTGCACAAAATACACGCTAGAATTTCATATGCAAAATTAGGCAGTCAAAATTCGTATAACCTAACACTGAGGTGAGCCATGAATAGCCTACCAACCACCTGGCACCCGATCTGGGTTGTTGTTGCCATCGCAACGGGAGTCGCTGCGATGATAGGCATCGAGTTCCTCGACGACCCGGACATGACGTCGACAGATATTCTCTTCGAGGCTGTTAAGTCAACGCTGATCGTGCTGACGATCTCGGGTGTGCTGTATCTCCTAAGTCGAACTAACCGTCAACACAAGGAACAACTCGCGCTGATCAGGGACATTGAAGTCGCGCGCGCCGAGGGCACGCAGTGGCGCACTGACATGCGCGAATTACTGAAAGGCTTGAGTGCAGCCATCGATTCGCAATTCGACCGCTGGCAGCTTACCGCCGCTGAGCGTGAAGTGGCGTTGCTGCTGCTTAAAGGTCTCAGTCACCGCGAAATTGCTGCGTTGCGCGACACCAGCGAACGCACCATCCGCCAGCAATCCCAAGCGATCTACGCCAAGTCCAATCTGAGTGGGCGCGCCGCACTGTCCGCGTTTTTTCTTGAAGACTTACTTCTGCCACGAACACAAAAATAGCTCGAACGCACAACGGCGTGGAATTGTGGGCTGCGTTGTTAGCGCTCGACGCACATTGGCTGGCGAGAACCTAGAAAAGGTTCACACGTTCCATGGATTGATGACAGATACGCCGGCCGCTTCGTAGGGCGCCGTGTCGCGTGACGCGACAATGAACCCCCGCGAGGACGCAATAGCGGCGATGTAGCCGTCAGGTGTTGGAAATCCTCTCCCAGCGGCCTTTGCCGTTGCGGCCAAATCGGCATAGTGTCGAGCTGCATCAATGTCGAATGGCAACACCCGATCCCTGAACAACCCCAGCAAACCGTCGAGGGCTTGTGCCAGCATGTCTTTTCGTTTACCGGCCGGGAGCGCTGCAATACCAAATAAAAGCTCGGCCAGCGTCACGCTGGACAGGTAAAGTGTTTCGGTAGCTTGATCGTTCAGCCAAGCCCGCACGGATGGATGCGGTTCGGGCTTCATTGCTTCGGAAACGACGTTGGTATCGAGGACGATCATTCAAACCTCACCGGCTCGGCCGGCGTTTTGTCTCTCACCCCGTCGAAGGCCTTGAAATCCTCGTTTGTCAAACCGATCTCGCGACCCAACGCCGCGAGGGCGTCACCCAGGCGAACACGCGTCTCTGGCTTGACCGCGTTCGCCAGAATCTCGCGGACCTCGGCCTCGGTGCTGCGCCCGTGTTGCGCAGCACGCACCCGCAGCGCGCGGTGTACGTCATCAGGTAAATTGCGCACAGTCAGCATTGCCATAGCTACACCTGCTCTAATTGCATGCGATGCCGTCATTATAGATTATTGAAGGCATCACTGCTAGATGCGTCGGTAGATAAAAGCTTTACCTGAGAAGAAAGCGGTTGGTGGGAGCGAACGCAAGTATGCGGCCCACTATTCTTGGTTTCAGGTTTCAACAGGGAACTCTGTGCGATAATTGCCGCAAACCATTCAAGCGGGGTAACACATGCCTGGTAAAAAATTCAATTTCGCGGTGCTGGGCGCGCTGACTTTAGTGGGTGTAGCTGCCGTTGTTGTCGTCAGTCTATCCAACAAGGAAGCGACGGTAAACGGCGCCGCTGCTGAAATGGCGAAAGTCGTCAAAGCCAATCCTGCGCTATCTGTCACAACCACGCTGCCCCGTACCGTCTCGTGGCCACGTACCCTAACAACCCATGGCAACGTCGTCGCGTGGGAAGAAGTGATTATCGGCGCTGAGATCGGTGGCCTGCGCTTGGTTGAGGTCTTAGTCAATGTCGGCGACAAGGTCAAACCTGGCCAATTACTGGCGCGCATTTCAAGTGACACAGTCGATGTTGAACTTGCACAGGGTCTGGCCGCCGTCGCTGAGGAAGAAGCCATGCAGGCGGAGGCGGCTGCCAATGCAGATCGCGCGCGTCAGTTTCAAACGACCGGTCTGATCAGCGCGCAGCAAATTGCCCAATCACTGACCACCGAGCAAACGGCGAAAGCGCGCTTGACAGCAGCACGCGCGCGCGTACGAGCCAATGAATTGCGCTTGTCGCAAACACGTGTGCTCGCGCCCGATTTCGGTGTGATTTCTGCGCGCACAGCGACGGTAGGCTCGCTCGCACAGCCAGGTCAAGAGCTATTCCGCTTGATCCGTCAAAACCGGCTGGAATGGCGCGCCGAAGTCACCGCGACCGAACTGCCACGCATTCAACCTGGCCAAACCGTCATAGTGGAACTGACTGAGGGTATAACGACACAAGGCCGGGTCCGCATCGGCGCACCCACTGTAAATCCGCAAACCCGCATTGGCTTGGTGTATGTCGATTTGCCTGTCGGCAGCCCGGCGCGCGCCGGCACGTTCGCACGCGGCGTCTTCGCGTTGGGTCAAGCTCAAGCACTGACGGTGCCGCAAGCTGCCGTTTTGCAACGCGATGGCTTCAGTTACGTATTCACGCTCGACGACCAGAGTCAGGTGACACAAACCCGGGTTGCGGTCGGGCGACGCGTGGCGGATCAGGTCGAGATAACCCAAGGGCTTGAGCCGAAGACGCGTCTTGTGGCGACCGGCGTGGGTTTCCTAACAGACGGTGACACGGTGCGCTTAGTCGATTCGCCAACGGAGTCGCTCGGAGCCGCCCTGAAATAATGCCGGTTATTTTCAACTACCTTGTGTACAACTAAACGGTTCAACTCACCATGAACGTCTCCGCCTGGTCCATCAAGAACCCGATCCCTGCGATCCTGTTGTTCATCCTACTCACGCTGATAGGGCTAATGGCGTTTCGTGCGATGAAGATTCAAAATTTTCCAGATATCGACCTACCCACCATCGTGGTTAGCGCCGCGTTGCCGGGCGCCAGTCCAGCGCAATTGGAAACAGAAGTCGCACGCAAGATCGAAAATTCGATCGCCACGCTGCAAGGGGTGAAGCACATTTACACCCGCGTGCAGGACGGCGCAGCGACCATCACCGTTGAGTTCCGCCTTGAAAAACCTACCCAAGAGGCGCTCGACGACGTACGCTCCGCTGTGGCGCGCGTGCGGTCGGATCTACCCGGTGATTTGCGCGATCCGGTTGTCACCAAAATGGACTTGGCGGGCATGCCAATCCTAACCTACACGGTGGCGTCGGACCGCATGGACGACGAGGCACTGTCATGGTTCGTCGACAACACGGTGGTGAAAAACCTGCTCGCGGTGCGCGGCGTGGGGGCGGTTAATCGTGTCGGTGGCGTGACGCGCGAAGTGCGCGTCGAGGTCGATCCCGACAAATTGCTGGCGTTGGGCGCGACCGTTGCCGACATCTCGCGACAATTACGGCAGATTCAACAAGAAGCCTCCGGCGGCCGCGCGGATGTGGGGGGTGTCGAGCAATCGGTGCGCACCGTCGCGACCGTGCAATCCGCCGAAGAACTGGCAAGCATGGATATCGCGCTGGCCGGTGGCCGCCGCATCCGACTTGACCAAGTCGCAACTGTTTCCGACACTGTCGCCGAGCGGCGTTCGGCGGCGCTGCTGAACGGGGCGCCTGTGGTGGGATTCGAAATCACCCGCAGCCGTGGCGCAGG
>JANOTC010000199.1:0-1629 GCA_031416175.1 Gammaproteobacteria bacterium | reverse complement strand
CCCGTGCTGCTAAAGCTTCCGTTGGCCCAATACATCGCCGCGTAGTCGTAGTATTTTGACCAGACGCTGTCTAAATACTGTGTTTGGTTTCCTGCCGTGTAATGGCCTTGCGCGATTACGGCCGCGAGCGCTTCGGGTGTCTTCCATAAAATGTCAACAACGTACTCGTTGTAGTAGCCGATATTTAACGCAATGCCGGTGATGATTAAAAGTCGCATGATGCGGAATACGCCGTCCATAATCGGCTCTTGGATCATCGAGCGCATGATGGCCCAGCCCCACAGGATCACGTAGAGCGCGAGCAATAATTTGGCGACGGGTGTAAACGCCTCAATGACCTTGCCTGCTGCGCCGAGCACATAGTCTGACAATCCAGTGTCGAAATGCCTGAATGCGTCGGTGAAGAAAAATGATTCAGTGGCGGCCATGTTACGCTTTCGTTAAAAACGTGGTATCGGGCTATTCAGTGCCTTGATACTGATTTCCGATGCTTGCTGTGCGGCAATGTCACGCTGCGCTTGTTGCAGTTGAGCCAGCGCGGCAATACGGTTGCTTTCGTTTTGTAGTTGCGCAATCTCGATTGAGATGCGCGCTTGCAAATCGAGGATTTCTTTGTTATCCGACGAGGTATCAATTTTGTCCGACAGCGTTTTGATGTTCGCAATGCGTTCGTTCGACTTGTTGTAGGATTCCTCAGCGAGCGCGCGGTTGAGCGCTGCTTGGGTTTGATTGTTTTGGAAAGCTTTACCTGCGTCGCTCTTGGGGTCTAAGTGGGTGCCATCAATGCCGACGATTTTTGCGGCCGCGATGAATTCCTTCACTTTGCCGCCGAGTCCGTTATAGGCACCATAATTGATCTGCCGTGCTAGGCCGAGCACTTCCTGATACTTGGGTGGCAGGTAGTTGCTGAGCTCTGGATTATTCGCCAGTTGCGCGAAATTATGCACGCCGTTTAGGCTTTTATACGTTTGCTCCATCCTGACCATCTGTTCCTGCATTTGCAGGTATTGTTTACCCCACGCGACCAACTGTTGCATCTGCAATTCCCAAGCGCCGACATCCATCACGGGATAGCCTACGCCCGCTGCGTACGCGTTGCTCCCAATGCTTGTGATCAGCACCACCAAGGCACGAAGTGTTTTAGTCATGCTTATGCTCCTTTTCTGCGACGATGAAATTCTGGCAACCACACGGCCGGGTCGGTGCCTAGCTCCAACACCAGATTTTCGACCAACGCCGATGTTTCGGTATTGCCGGACAGTACCGCAAGTTCGTCTTCGAAACCGCGCAAATCTAATTCCGCGACCACGGAGTTGTGCCCATGCTTGATTAAAAATTGGCGCGACTTCTCAGGTAGTTCGCGGATGATTTCATACTCGCGTTCGGTAAGTTTAAAGCCGCCTACATAGTCGTCATGGTCCGCCTTGGGGTTTGGCAGAAAGATTTGCGTGGCGGTGCTTTCGACAATGGCAAAGGCTATGGGTGACTTTAAGACCTGACGCGGCGATTGTGTGAACATTACTAGGAACCCGTTTTGCTTGCGGATCGTAACTAATTTGTTGCGCGCCAAATCTTCGAACACGGCATCGTTGAGCAATTCACCGAATTCATCCATGAAGATCGGAAAGC
>JANOTC010000198.1:0-4292 GCA_031416175.1 Gammaproteobacteria bacterium | reverse complement strand
GCTGCAGACAAATTGTTAGGCAAGAGCGCGGTAGGCCGCTCAATATCACAAATCTTGGTTACTAATCCAACTTCAGCCGGTCGCGTCGACTGGAAAGGCACTGACGTATATTTCGAGTGCTCCAAGAAGCGCCCATTTCATAGTGATCGTTATTTATTTAGACGCATGGACGGTCGATACTTTCCAGTCGGACTGACCGCCAGTGCAGCTAGCGACAAGGGCGATTCATCCATCGCCGTCGTCATCGTTTTTCAAGACGTCACCCCGCGCCGCCGCACACAAGACCAACTTAGTCACATGGCGCGTTATGACTTGCTCACTGGCCTCGCCAATCGTTATCTCTTCCAAGAAAACCTAACACACGCAATTGCCCGCGCGCGTCGACACGGGCAATCAATGGCCCTGATGTTTATCGACATGGATCATTTCAAAACGATAAACGACACACTGGGCCACCCAGTCGGCGACAATCTGTTGCGCGCTGTCGCGCAACGGCTCGTGCAAAGCGTGCGCACTACCGACACCGTGGCGCGTATTGGCGGCGACGAATTTACCGTCATTCTTGAGGACTTACCGCAAATAAATGATATCTATCAGGTCGCAGAAAAAATTCTTGGATTAATGGAGCAACCCTTCAAATTAGGTCTTCAGGAAATCTTTGCAACGTGCTCTATTGGAATCGCGGTATTCCCAGGTTGCGGCGACAGCCCTGAAACGCTAACAAAACATGCCGACACCGCCATGTATCGGGCCAAAGAACAAGGCCGTAACAAATATTGTATATTCAATGCGGAAATGGGCGAAAAAATTAGCACCCGAATTAGGTTGGAACGCGACTTGCGCCTTGCCTTAGAGCAAGAAGAGTTCGAACTTTATTACCAGCCTAGAGTATCGCTTAAGAGCGGGAAAATTCTAGGACTTGAAGCCCTGCTGCGCTGGAACCATCCAAAATTGGGCCAAATTCTACCGGCTCAATTTTTAATCGTTGCTGAAGAAACCGGCCTTATGTTGGCTATCGACGATTGGGTCGTCATTTCCGCGTGCGAACAGCTTCAACGATGGAACGCGCAAAACTTGTCACCCGGACTGGTTATTTCGGTTAACTTGTCGAGCCGTCGAATTAGCAACGCCAATTTTCCAAATCTGGTTAAATCGACGCTGGAACATTGCCACTTGCAATCAGGGCAGCTTGAAGTTGAACTCACTGAGTCCTGCATCATGCGCGAACCGGATCGGGTAATTGCGAGTTTACGGGCGCTCGGCGAATTGAATGTTCGCATCTCCCTCGACAATTTTGGTACGGGTTATTTTTCTGTTGGTCAACTTAGCAAACTACCCATATCAAACGTTAAGATTGACAAGTCGTTGGTACAAGGCGTGTCCGAAAATTCAAATGGCGCGAACGTAGTACGCGCCATGATATGCATGGCGCGCACACTGAATATTAATACGGTTGCAGAGGGAATTGAGACGGAAGATCAATTCAATTTTTTGCTCGCCAATGACTGCCTGTTTGGGCAAGGCTACTATTTTAATCACCCACTTCCAGCCGACAAAGTGCCGAGCCTGTTTGCACCCACATCCGTAGATCATTTCAGCCATGTTTAACCGTCTATCTACATAGCTTGCTTGGTTGGTTAGCGCGGTTCATTGCGTCCTTGTAGAGCATTACCCTCGTGACTCACTCTATTCTTACAATTTATTTTTTTGTAAGCACATTGTAAACAAATAAGCATCTTCCCTATCAAAGTAAAGGATTTTCCAATTGGCAAGCATTGCCTTTACGACTAATCTACGCAACAGCAACGGATTGCCAGCTGACTGAAGCCGTGCGCAGGGACGCGCCTACTAATTTTTTGGCCAACACCCTTCATCTCCGTGACTTATTGAAGCACGCAGCGCTTGAGAGGGCTAGGTGCAGCCAACATCGCGTAACGCAATAAGCGCAGGGAATGGTCGACAAGGCGGCAATTATGATGTTGAAGGCAAAGGACTCCGAGAAGGCGCGATTGGACCGACGGCAATCATCTCGAAAAATGATGAGCTTGCAAGTTGCCCTAATCCAAGACGGCGAACTCATTGAAAATTGCGCCGCAAAGGATATTAGCTTAGGTGGCATGTTTATTAGTTGTAACCCATTCCCGTTTCAGGAAAGCGATATCGTCGAGCCCGAGTTTTGGCTGCACTTTGGCGCTTTCAATCGGAGGTGCAATATCATGGGCCAAATTGTACGCCTGGGTAAACACGGGATCGGTTTAGAGTTTCATAGGCATAACGAGCGTTATTTTAGGTACGTACAGAAAATGCTTTATGAAGAACCGACGGTCATTGAATGTGTATGTGGAACTCAAATTACGTATACCTACGGACCCAGCCAGACTCACTTGTATTCAACAACGAATATTAGTGCCTTCCCGACGAACATTACTTAAAGGTATGAACTTTGATTCCCAGGGTCGGAAGTAACGACTCAATTTTTAAATAGGAGGATTGAATGGAACACCGCTGGAACAAACGCTACCCTGTTGTATCTGACGTTACGCTATTCCACCACACGCATCCAGCCACGCACGCCAAAACGCTGAATGTGGGTCCAGTGGGAATGTTCATTCCTGCGGGACATATCGTCTATCGCCGCAACACCATGCTTGATGTCGAGTTCACCGTAACGTCAAGCTGGAGTCAACGCGCGCCACGCTGCTTCCGTTTACCCGCCATCGTAATACATAACAGTGATAACGGCATGGGCTTGATGTTTAGGGAAAGTACAACCGACGCGCTAGAGGCCTGGCAATCGCTTTCGCGCGGTTCTACGCCCACCTACAACCACGCATCAGCCTGGGTGTAGGTTCACTGTCATTAAACCGTGAGCACCGACACTTATGAGGCGAATATTGGCGAGTTTGCGGCCTATAAAAGGCTAAATAGGCACGAGCTAGCGACGCGTCTAGAAACGTTATTAATCGAACCGACGGCCAATGAGGCAACGAATGCGTTACTACCTATTTTGCAAGAGCTTCATTTACATCAAATTAGGTTAGAAATACAAAATCGCGAGTTATGCGAATCACAGCATAGACTCGAACAGTCACGCGATCGTTACATTAGCCTCTTCGATTACTCTCCTGTCGGCTATTTGACGCTGGATCGAAACGGTACAATATTGAGCATCAACTTGCGCGGGGCCACCATACTGGGCCGAGACCGCGCCCGCCTCATCGGTACGCGTTTCAATTCATTAGTAGTCGGCAGCGACAGTCACCTATTGCCAGAACATTTGGCGCGAGTCTTTAAGTCCTCGGAAAAAGTCACACACGAACTTAAACTGCGCCTGTTAGGTCGCAGCGCCGACCCCGTTCCCATCCGGGTAGAAAGCGTAACCGTTGCTTCTTCCGACAGTACAACGGTCACCTGCAACACGGCAATAATCGAATTAACAGAACAAAAAAAGATAGAAGCCGATTTACGCAACGAGCGGGATCGCGCTCAGTGCTATTTGGACACAGTAGAAGCCATCATCGTTGCACTGGACGCAACGGGCCATGTCACTTTGATTAACAGAAAAGGTTGCGAAATTCTAGGCAGCTCCTCTCAATCCGTTGTCGGAGCGCACTGGTTCACGGCCTGTATTCCGCCCACTTCTGACTCAGACAATGCGTTAATCGACTTTCAAATGACGATGGAAGGGCGACGCGCTGGCATTGAATACCATGAGAGCCTCGTGCTTAGCCGTTTTGGCACAGAACACCTCATTGCTTGGCATAACAGTTATTTCCGCGACGAGAGCGGTAAATTGACCGGCACCCTGAGTGCGGGCGAAGACATCACGGAACGTCGCCGCGCGGAACGCGCCTTGAACAACCAACGCGAAATTCTCGACTTACTGGCCAACGGGGCCAATCTCGACGACGTATTAACCAAACTTGCCCTTGCCGCTGAAGAACTTGGCCCCTACATTTACTGCTCGGTACTTCTGCTAAACGAAGACGGGCAAACCCTGCGCCTCGGCGCGGCACCGAGTTTGCCAGATTTTTACAATCAAGCTATATGCGGGATTTCGATAAGCGTGGACGCGGGCTGTTACGGCAATGCCACTTTCCGACGTGAACCGACGATAGTCGAAGACATTTTGAGTCATCCCTATTGGGCCACCTATAAGAATATTGCCGAAAAAGCAGGGTTGCGCGCGTGTTGGTCCGTTCCGATTCTTTCAACCACGGGTGAACTGCTTGGGATAGTGGCTAATTATCATCAGGCGCAGCACAAACCCAATGAGTGGGAACTCAATTCAA
>JANOTC010000197.1:0-7640 GCA_031416175.1 Gammaproteobacteria bacterium | reverse complement strand
CTTTGTTTTGGGTCGTAAGGAATATAGTTGGGCATCGTGCGTGACTCGTTGGGGCGCTGAGTCATTTTATCAAAAAATGTCGATGGTTTTGGGGTTTTTCTACAGCCTCAACGTCTCGGCTAACCGGCGCGCCGCTTTTGGCGCGTCCGGGTTGAGCCGGCTGTTGGGCTGTCACTAAAAGAACCTTGCACTCGCAATAGCTTTTTCATTTTCTAAGAAAGTCATCGCGGAGAGTCCTGAGGAAAGTTTTTCCCACTGTTTTGGGCGAGCCGAGGGCCTGTTGACTAAGCCCGTGTTGAAGGAAGGTTGAATACGCTGGTTTTCCTTCAAGTGACAATTCGCTTGGGATAAGGAATGCCATTGACCAGTCTTCGAATGATCTTTGCGCTACGGGTCCGTCCCACATTAATCGATTCTGTTGGTTTCGGTCGTCTCCACAAATCGTTTCATATAGAGAGAAAATGTCTTCCTTTTGTCCCTCTAACAACTGCATGAATTCTCTCCGATGATAGACAAGCAATCCGGTGATATGCAGTCGTGAATTTTTTTCACGCGATTGATCGAGAAGCTCTGTCAGATCAGATGCTGACATTTCCCGCGTAGCCGCACTTACGTATACTAATTCATGGAGTTCCATTTATTCACCAGTCGTGTTTGCTCGTGTTTAGCCCAACGAATAAGCATTTACCCGTCCGTGCGCAGCATGACGGATAAATGTGTGTTGGACTCGACCGCTACGGCACGGCCTCTAATATAAGGGGATTGTATTCGATGTGTCAGGGGGTAGCGAGGACTTTGACGTACCTTTTGACTGGACCTTCCGCGTTTTGACCGGGTTGGCGTTTGTTAGTGGGCGTGTCTTTTCGCCGCCCAAGGGGCCAAATTCGGCACGGTTCAAATTAGGGTACCACTAAGGTACTGTCATAGCCCGCTGCCTATCTCTCAACGCCTTCAAATAATTGCCGTTTTCCGGTTGGCATAGGCTCGTCTACTGGTGCCCAAAACACACCGTTATTGAACCGTGCCACGTTTTTGGTGATACTGAATCGTCACGTCGGACTGTGCCGATTCGCCCGGATTGGGTTAAAGCCGGACAGCATCGGTTGGTCGCAGTTACGGTCACGTGCCGATGTCGAATTCAAAAACAGTCGTCGACCTGCCGAAGGGGCTATAATTGACTATAATGACCTATAAAGGGGGAAGCAGGGGTGGGTAGTCATGACTACACATGTGTTTAAGCGCGCGCAGCTTGCCGAACGAATGGCGCAAAGGATTTTAGAGACCACGGCGGGATCAGCCTCGTCGTCAGGGCTCTTTTTGGCCGCTCCCCGGCGCACTGGGAAGTCCACGTTTCTACGCGAGGATCTCCGCCCTCAGTTGGTGAAGTCCGGCGCTTACGTTATCTACGTCGATCTGTGGGAAGACAAGGGTGCTGATCCAGGGGACGTTATTGTATCGGCGGTTCGCGAAGTGTTGGCCAAACACGAGGGCGTCGTCACCCGGCTTGCCCAGGCGGCCGGCATCGAGAAATTGAACGTAGCGGGAATGGCTTTTTCCCTCGATCGCATTGGCCTGGGCCTTTCGGTATCAATTAGAGCCGCCCTGGCGGAGCTCTCCGACGAAGTGAAGTGCCCGATCGTCTTGATTATTGACGAAGCCCAACACGCGATCACAACGGACATGGGTTATAACGCACTCTACGCACTTAAAGCCGCCCGCGACGAACTCAATGGTAGCCGTCATCACGGACTGCGCATCGTCGCAACTGGGTCCAATCAAGACAAACTGGCGATGCTGCGAAACAGCAAAGATCAAGCATTTTTCGGTGCGCCCCTTGTTCCGTTCCCCTCCCTTGGAAAGGATTATGTAGAGTGGTTTTGCAACGGCGTTAGCTTGCCTGCGCCACTGAATCCGGTCGAAGTGAAAACACTTTTTGATCGCGCTGGCCGTCGTCCAGAGATTTTAAGCGCGGCGGCCGATGCGCTGCGCTTTGATTTTGAACTCGAATCCAAAGATGTGCCTACCCGATTTGCGTCTGCGGTAGTGGAGCAAATCAAAGCCGCCGAGATGCAGACGTTACGTGTTATTCATGCGCTCACGCCACTGCAGTCGACCGTTCTGCGTGTTCTGGCAGCCCGAAAGGAGCACTTCGCCCCGTTTGAAAGTGCGACGATGTCGATCTATGCGGACGTACTTGCAGCTATTTCACCCGACGAACAACTCAAGCCTGACGTTTCCAACGTCCAACAGGCATTGGTTGCACTCCAGGAGAAAGCATTGATCTGGAAAGAGCGGCGCGGGGTCTATTCTCTGGAAGAGCTTGCGACGGCAGAACTGCTCGAGCAAAACCAATTACTGGATGTCGTACCGGAGCGTGTTGGCGACGATTGAAAATGTAATTAGTCACTTCCGCCAGATCGAGAGCTCCACGTGCTAACGCCAGGTCGCCGATCTTCCGCAGCGGTAATTCCCTGTATAGAATATGAGCGTAGTTACCCAGTCAGGACCCCACTTTTGTATGCGTACGCATCAAGAAATCGATGAGCGGAGCCTGGCGTTACATTGCGTGATCGCGGGCAAAATCAGAGCGCATCCCGAAATCTTCGAGCACGTTAGACAGACACTCGCCCGGTGGCGCACGACCGTGAGTTCTTCGTCACAACCTTACCTTGAGGAATGGGAGTGCTTGATGAACCAGGGTATCGACGTCTGCCTGGATGTGGCGGTCGAAGATTCTGAACGAGCAACGGCACTGCGCCAGTCCTCGCCTTTTACAGGCGTGCTGACTAACAAAGAGCGTTTTATCTTTTTGCGGGAATGGAATCGGGAAAATGCAGCGCAAAGACCTTGAGCATTTGATTCGTGCGGCGGCGGCGATTACGGATCAATATGAAATCGTCATCATTGGTAGTCAGTCAATACTTGGGGCCGTTCCAAATCCGCCGACATTTCTGCTTCAGTCGATGGAAGCTGACATGTATCCGCTACACCGGCCCGACCTCGCAGATTTGATTGATGGCGCGATTGGTGAACTCTCCCCTTTCGAAGAGCGCTTTGGCTATTACGCCCAGGGTGTTGGGCCAGAAACTGCGATTCTCCCGGCGGGCTGGGAGGCGCGCTTAGTCAAAATACAGAATCAAAACACGGATCTCAAAATAGGGTACTGTCTCGATCCGCACGATCTTGCGGCATCGAAATTAGCCGCAGGCCGCGACAAAGACTGGCCCTACGTGGCAACGATGATTCGCCACAAGCTAATAACTGACATCACGATCAAAGAACGCCTTGCCTTATTGCCCTTAACGCCAGAACATAAAGAACGGCTCGTTCGGTGGGTCGACGCACAGAAGTAACTACACGAAAAAATAGTTTTTCGGTCCCACTTGATGCCTGGATAGATTTCAAAAGCGAAATCTGAACTTTAATTAATCCATATTCATAGTTTAGAATAGCTAACTATTTGGATTAAAATAGATATTTTGACAAAAGTAACCGATCTGGCAGCGGTCAGGCCCGCTATTTTGGTCACCGGGGGGCAAAATTAGACGTCGAAATGAGCCATGAATTGGTCGATACACTCCAACAAATGGGTGGGAGCGGTGTGCCGCCGATGGGATGAACATGGTGATTTTTTCGATGCAGCGTTTGAGGAAATGTTGGCCGCGAAGAAAACGCGCGACTAAAAGGTCAATTACTCACTAAACGGATACGCCGATGACATTCACTTTGCATCCTCGATTGCAACAAGACTGTATCGACCTTGGTGCGTTCACGCTCTGCCGTCTCTTGCTAATGAACGACAACCAGTATCCCTGGTTCGTGTTAGTGCCACAGTTGCCTGGGCTAAAGGAGTTATATGAACTTTCGGAGGCGAATCAGCAGGTATTTATGGCCGAGTCGAGCAGGTTGTCACGTGCCTTAGTGAACATTTATTCGCCCGACAAGCTAAATATCGCGGCGTTAGGCAATATTGTGCCGCAGTTGCACATTCATCATATTGTCCGCTTTGCCGCTGACCCAGCCTGGCCTGCGCCAGTGTGGGGTAAGTTTCCGGCGCGGCCCTATGCAGAGGCTCAAATCGCCGACATGGTCTCAATGCTTCGTCGTGAAAAAATCGTGCCCTGATCCGAAAACGGGAGCGCACCCTGCTTGCCGCCAAGCTGGGTGCGCTAAGCCGCCGGTGCCAAACTGCTTTCCAAAGGCATTTCCGTTATTTTTAATCGGTTAAGTTTTGCGAAATCCATGACCTGCGCAAACGCCGCAGGGCGAATTTTGGCTAATTCCGGGTCCACCGCCAGACATTTGGTGCCGTCCAGAATAATTGGCCGCATCAGCGGCGAATACTGATAACGGTGTGTATTGAACGTAGACATAATGCCGCCCATACGCTCCGCCCAGTCGCTGGGCCGGAAGGCGCGGCCGTCCACGGTGACACCTTGAACGACGATGCTCATTTTCACTGCTTTTTCCATAATAATCCCCACGTTTTTGCGAGCCTCCAGCGATTTAGAGTGATTTTGCTGGTACGGATTTCTTTAAATTCGCGGCTTTATTTTGCCGTCGCCTATTTTCTCAGAAAACCAATCTGTTTGTGTAAGCAATTATCGCGTGCCAACTGGAAATCTTTCCGTTAACATGTGCGGTCTTCAGTTTTGAGCCGGTTGGGGATGAATCCTGTGGAGCTTAGTGGTGGCCAGATAATTGTCCAATTCTTGAAAGATGAGGGTATCGATTTCGTTTTCGGTTACCCGGGCGGCGCTGTGCTGCACATCTACGACGCATTGTACGGCCAGGAAGGCGTCAAGCACATACTTGTGCGACATGAGCAGGCGGCAGCACACGCCGCTGACGGCTATGCGCGCGCGACGGGAAAGCCGGGCGTGTTGCTGGTAACGTCGGGTCCGGGTATTACCAATGCGGTGACCGGGATCGCGACGGCGTTTATGGATTCCATACCCATGGTAATCCTAAGCGGCCAGGTGGCATTGCCGTATATCGGCAGCGACGCGTTCCAAGAAGTCGACGCCGTGGGCATCACGCGCCCGTGTGTTAAGCACAATTTCTTGGTAAAAGATGTTCGAGATTTGGCGGAAACCCTGAAAAAGGCCTTCTACATCGCCAACACGGGCCGTCCAGGGCCAGTGCTCGTCGATATTCCGAAGGATACGACGGACCCGAAGATTAAGATTCCGTACGTATACCCTAAGTCGGTTGAAATTCGCTCGTATAACCCTGTCGTGAAAGGGCATCCCGGCCAAATTCGTCGGGCCGCAGATTTAATTCTTTCGGCGCGTCGCCCCATGCTTTATACCGGCGGCGGCGTGGTGTTGAGTGAAGCCTCCAAGGAATTGATTGAATTCACGAAAATACTCGGCTATCCGATCACCAATACCTTGATGGGTCTGGGTTCGTATCCGGCTACTGATCGCCAATTCGTTGGTATGTTGGGCATGCACGGTACGTACGAAGCCAATATGGCCATGCACGAATGCGATGTATTAATCGCCATCGGTGCACGTTTTGATGATCGCGTAACCGGCAAATTGGCGTTATTTTGTCCAACGGCGAAAATTGTCCATATCGACATTGATCCGAGTTCAATTTCCAAGAACGTTAAGGTCGAAGTGCCGATTGTGGGCGACGTCAAAGACGTTCTTCAGGAATTGATTAAGTTACTGAAAAATACCGATGTTGTGCCTAATCCAGAAGCGTTGGCGAAGTGGTGGAATCAAATTGAGCAATGGCGGACTAAAGATTGCTTAAGCTACGACCGCACGAGCGCCCTGATCAAGCCGCAATACGTATTAGAGAAAGTGTACGAAGTCACCCGTGGCGAAGCCTATGTCACTTCTGACGTCGGTCAGCATCAAATGTGGGCGGCACAGTTTTACAAGTTTGATCAGCCGCGCCGTTGGATTAACTCCGGTGGGCTAGGCACGATGGGTTTTGGATTGCCATCCGCGATGGGCGTCCAGCTTGCGTTTCCGGGGAGCGACGTGGTGTGCGTCACCGGCGAAGCCAGCATTCAGATGTGCATTCAAGAGCTTTCGACTTGCTTACAGTACGGCCTGCCTATCAAGATTATTAATCTGAATAATCGCTATATGGGTATGGTGCGGCAATGGCAGGAATTCTTTTACGAAGGTCGTTATTCCATGTCTTACATGGATGCGTTGCCGGACTTCGTTAAGTTAGCTGAAGCGTATGGTCACGTCGGTATGCGTATCGACAACCCGGGTGACGTGGAAGCGGCCGTAAAAGAGGCGTTCGCGCTGAAAGACCGACTGGTTTTTATGGATTTCAGAACCGATCAAACGGAAAACGTATACCCCATGATTCAGGCAGGAAAAGGTCATCATGAGATGCATCTGTCGTCAGAGCGGGAGCTGGCGTGATGAGGCACATCATTTCGGTATTGCTAGAGAACGAATCGGGCGCATTGTCACGCGTGGCGGGGCTGTTTTCGGCGCGCGGTTATAATATTGAGTCACTCACCGTCGCGCCGACGGAAGATGCTTCTTTGTCGCGCATGACCATTGTTACACGCGGAACCGACGACATCGTCGAACAGATCATCAAACAGCTAAATAAGCTGATTGATGTGGTCAAAGTGAGCAATTTGTCCGAAAGCGAGCAGTTGGAGCGCGAACTAAGCTTAATCAAGCTGCGCGCGGAAGGCAGCGAGGCACGTGCGGAGCTGAAAAGGCTAACAGACATCTTTCGTGGCCATGTCATTGATGTCACAGAATCGACCTACATAGTTGAGTTAACTGGCACAGGTGATAAGATTGACGCCTTTTTGAAAGCGGTTGGCCGGAAATTCATTATTGAAGTTGTGCGTTCCGGCGCAACGGGCATCGGTCGTGGCGACCGTAGCTTGGTATTGTAACGGGCCGTCTGACGCCCCACAGATTTGTTAAATGTGATTAATTGAGGTGACTACGATGCGTGTTTTTTACGACAAAGATGCCGATCTTTCGGTAATTCGCGGCAAACAAGTGGCCATCGTTGGCTATGGTTCACAAGGCCATGCTCACGCTAACAACTTGAAAGACTCCGGCGTTAATGTCGTTGTGGGTTTGCGTCCTGGCTCGGCCACGGCGAAGAAAGTCGAAGCAGCGGGCATTAAAGTGAAGTCTGTTGCGGAAGCCGTTAAGGGCGCCGATGTAGTGATGATTTTGGCGCCTGACCAAAATCAAGCGGCCTTGTACCGTGACGAAATCGAGCCTAACATCAAGCAAGGCGCCGCCTTGGCATTTGCGCATGGCTTTAACATTCACTTTGGTCAAATTGACGCGCGCGCTGACCTTGACGTCATCATGATCGCGCCTAAAGGCCCGGGTCACTTGGTGCGTGCAACCTACACCCAGGGTGGCGGCGTGCCTTCTTTGATCGCTGTGCATCAAGATGCGAGCGGCCAGGCTAAGGCGATTGCTTTGTCTTATGCCAGCGCGAACGGCGGCGGCCGCGCGGGAATCATCGAAACCAATTTCCGCGAAGAAACTGAAACCGATCTTTTCGGTGAGCAAGCGGTATTGTGCGGTGGTGCAACAGCCTTGGTGCAAACGGGTTTCGAAGTGTTAGTTGAAGCCGGTTATGCACCAGAAATGGCCTATTTCGAGTGCTTGCACGAATTGAAA
>JANOTC010000196.1:0-3339 GCA_031416175.1 Gammaproteobacteria bacterium | reverse complement strand
CAACCATTCGACATTTTCCTTGTTGTAACGACCGAGTTTGACCACGTGTCCATAATCCGGCCCGTAAATCAGGAGGGCTTCCTGGATGGTCAAGTTGTGATCTGCCGGAATGCCCTGGTTCGCGCGCACCCACAACACGCGTGGCGAAAGTCCGTAAGGCAAGCTGTACATTTCGTGGTTACCAGAGGTGATGAACACGGGCTTTTTGTAGGTCGTACAGAAATACAACAAAAGGCTGGTGACCATCAAGTCATCAATGAATCGAACGTAGTGCTTCTCTTGCGTATGATAGCTTTGGTGCAGTAATTCCCACAAGGCGCCGGGAGTTCGTAACTTCTTGGGCCAGTCTTCTACCGTGGTGGGATCTAAGTTGCGATTGAAGTCCACCAGATCACCCGTCAGCACGAGCATGTCTGCTTCGCTATGGCCAATTTGATCCATCAAGTTCTTGAGCGTATTAAACGTTACATTGACTTGGTCGCCGAGGATTTCGGATACAGGCTCTTCTCCACTTGGCGTTTGCAACACCTGCGCCTGACTTTGGCGGAACGCAAATTGCCGAGAATTAACGTGAACGTCGGTCAAGTGGCCGAGACTGAGTTTGTCTTTGTTTGTGAACAGAATTGGATGGCGGTTTTGGATCGGCGTTTTGTCATCAAGCGAGAAATCGAAAGCGTCGGCGCCGATTTTGTACGCGTGCGTGCGATCTTTGATGTGGCCATGCACAAACTGCCGCGTATCGCGGTCTTGAATTTCAGCATACAACGCACGACGTTTAGGGTCTTGCGGATCGGGAATTACCCAAACGGCTTCATACAAGTCATTTTTGTCCATGGAGGTGGACACGATACCGGGCGCCAATTCGATTTGAAATAAATACTTCACTCGCAGGCGAGTGTAGGTGGCTTTCAAACTCTCGCGTAAGAGCGCGAATAATTTTCCGTCTTTGTCCTTGAGTCGGCCATCCTTGAAGCCGTGTATATCGCCCAGATATGCCACCTCGATTTTGGGTAACGCATTGGCGGTGTCGCCATATAAAGGTCGGTCTTCGATTTGTTTACCGGCGTCCCATTTCAATATCTTCAACATGCGATTGATGACTGCTTTGACACGCGGCTTGGTTTCGTCCGGGTCGGTACGATAGAGGCTTTCAAAATCGGCATCGGCGAGAATAAACAAACGAATGTTATTGCCGCGCTTAACCAGCGCCGGACAGCCGAACGAGGGTGAAAGAATCACCACCTGATGCGGAACGAATTTCAGCTCGAAAAACAAGGCACCGGAGTTGGAACGCCCGGTACTTTCAGACACTCGAATCTCAAACGCTTGGCCGTCTTGTTTGACTTCTTTCATTGTTAGTCTTTCCGGGATAGCGCGTGAATTATTTGGATTTGATGATTTCAACACGCGCGGATTGATCCAGCGCAAGCTTTGCTTCTTTAATTTCGCCGCCGCGCACCGTGCCTTCACGCACTTCGCCCAGGTCAGTGGTCAGCTTGTAACGGGTGCCGTCGACCAAGACGGCGTGCTTGCCTAAAATCGTGCAATATTCTTCGTTGAGTGTTAGGGTGAAGTCGCGAATATTACTCGCCACTTTGGGTGACATGACGGCGATTTCGTCCGGCTCCTCCACCGGCGCCGCCGTCACCGCACTACTCGCACGCGCATGGCCTCGGGCGAGGTCATGGCTAGATATCCATTGATTGGTATGGCGACCCTGCTTCGCGTCAACGACCAAAACCAATTCGCCAAAATTCACGCAGCGCGCAGCAAACTGAAGCACTTGTTCGGTCGAACTTCGGGCTAAATCTAGGGGGACATTCGCGCGCAGAAGGACGTTACGTAGCGTTTGCATTGCAAAGGTGTCGGTAACATCAACGATACTGCGCAGAGAATCTGCGGTGACGTAACTCCGCCACCGAGCATATTCATGGGTGCCGTACTCGGGAACGAGTGAAATCATAATCAACCCCAGCAAATAGACGCCCGCAAGCATCTGGCATTATTCTAATTGCGCATTCTAAGGCGAAGGTATTTAACCAGGTTTGTGAGCGATTGAACAGCGCTAGCGTGCTTGCATCTGGCTGGCGATCAATGAGTCGCACACTTCGCGAGGAATATCCTTAGGACTGATGAATATCTCGCATGACCGCGTCAATCGTTTGTTGTTGCGCGAATCGTATGAGCCTAAGGATTTGTTCGGCGAGGCGAAAAAGCTGATCAACTTGGCCGGGGGTACCGCTCTAACCACTGAGATAGGGTTTGGCCAAAATATTTTTCAACCGGCTCATACTCCATTCTATTATTTCCCAATACGAAATCATGTGCACATATTTCTTAAAAATCTATAAATAGCTAACCAAACTATTCGCCTAACGATGGATCTGTGCAACGCCGCCACGGCAGCAGCCGCAGCAATAATACACTGCTACCGGTGTCGGCACGCACGATGGGTTATTGCTTTAATACTAGCGCGCCTGCAAGACTCGATACCCCTGGTCTGTGGCTAACGTTCTCACCCGCTAGATTGAACAACATTGCCCAACCGCAACTACACCCTATCCTTCTTCGTTAGACAGCTTGCCTTAGTGACTCTGCAATAATTTCTGGGTGCTTGAAGGCAATTTGTATAAGTGCTTGGGCTGCACCAGAGGGTTGGCGACGCCCTTGCTCCCACTCTTGCAATGTACGTGCAGAAATATGTAGAGCTTGGGCAAATTGTGACTGAGAAAGGCCGGTTTTGAGGCGAGCAGCAGCCACTTGATTAGGGGCGACCAGAGTGGCGCGAACAGCTTTGCCAGCCTTCATTTCACGAACCGACCGCAGAAGCTTTTCACCAAGCTCTTCGCCTGTCATTACCTTGCGCTTATTCATTTTCAATGGTCTCCCGAATAGATTTCAGTATGTGAGCCGGGATGTTTCCGCGAACACTCTTTGCATATATGACCAATAGCCATAATTCATCATTGGCAAGTCGAGTGAAATAAATAACACGGACACCACCGCTCTTGCCTTTCCCCGGTCTGCTCCAGCGTACTTTACGGCAACCGCCGCTACCTGAAATGACATCGCCTGCCTCTGGATGGGTGGATAACCAGGCACAGAATGCGCCTCGCTCCTCCTCTGTCCAGAGGTCTTTGGCATCTGCCACAAAAGTTGGGGTTTCTACAATCGTATACATTTACGCAATATACGTCATTGACGTAGTATTGTCAAGCATTCTCAAAGGGCTAACGTTTAAATTAAGGGGCGCGCCAACCATGAAGCTGGAGCAACGCCCATGAACCAGATGACACCTTCACGCCAACAATGCCCCGACAAGGCGTGTCCCTCTTGAAT
>JANOTC010000195.1:0-8918 GCA_031416175.1 Gammaproteobacteria bacterium | reverse complement strand
CCCAACGCAGTCGGTGATCCAGTTGAATATTATATTTTGGATCGGAACAGTAATGTGGTTGAACCGGCTGCCTATGTGGGGCAGCCGGAAGCGACGTTTACCGCTGACGTGGCCGCTAGCTTGACCGCGGGGATTCAGTATCTGGCCGGGTCTTCTTTGCAAGGTTTGCCTGCGCTAGGCGTAGACACGAGCATCTCTGGTGACCCCTTGGCGGGCGATACGTTTGCTATTCGCCGTTCCGACAACCAAGACGTGTTCCTCACCATGCAAAGCATGCTGACAGCGCTGAACTCAAGTGTTCTTTCAGATGCGGATCGAGCGCGTTTTCATAACGACATGAACCGCGTTATTACGGATCTAGATCAAGCCATGTCCAATGTACTTAACGTGCAGGCACGCATTGGTGCGCGACTAAACACCGTGACGCGACAAAAAGACATTAATGAAACCTATGGCTTGCAATTGAAGCAGGCCATTTCGTCTGTTCAAGATTTGGACTATGCCGAAGCGGTAACAACGCTCAATATACAAATTGCTGGATTGGAAGCGGCGCAAAAGACCTATCAGAAGATTCAAGGTCTTTCCCTTTTCAATTTTATCTAGCAGAGCGGCAGGTTTAGGTGAAAGGCGGCAAAGCAACGCCGTCTAGATGGAAAGGTTCAACGTAATTGGCAATAAAAGCGCTTAGAAATAGTAATTTTGACAGTTGGCAAGCAGGTTGCAATTACAGATTGAATAGTGAAATTGAATTGTAATTGAGAGTGTTAGTGTTTTCTTGGCATTTTTAGTTTAAGTACGTTCGCCGCCTTTCGTAGAAGTCGGAAACGAGGAGAAAATGTATGCCTCAAGTTATTAATACAAATATTATGTCCATCAACTCGCAACGGAATTTGAACCGTTCGCAGAGTGGATTACAGATGGCCTTGCAACGACTCTCTTCGGGATTGCGCATTAATAGTGCAAAAGATGACGCGGCCGGTCTCGCCATTTCCGAGCGTTTTACGTCCCAAATAAAGGGGCTAACCATTGCAGCTAGAAATGCCAACGACGGTATTTCACTTTCGCAAGTGGCAGAAGGTGCCCTGCAAGAAGTTAGCAGTGTGTTGCAACGTGTGCGTGAATTGGCGGTGCAGTCCATTAACGCGACGAATTCAACGGCGGATCGCCAGGCGCTTAACGCAGAAGTATTGCAGTTGGGTGCGGAGTTGGATCGCATTGCGAAAACGGCCGAATTCAATGGGCAGAAAATATTGGATGGCTCGTTTGGTACGGCGTTATTTCAAGTGGGCGCTAACGCGAATCAAACGATTGTCGCGACCACCAATAATTTCAAAACACAACAATATGGCGATTATCGAATTTCCGGTTATGGTACCGATGTCACGGATTCCAGTCGCTATACGCTGTCCGGCACCATCATCATCGCAGGGGCTCAGGGCACCGCGACCATTAGCTATTCCACCTTGGACAGCGCGCAGGATATTTCCAACGCAGTCAATTTGGCGGGAGGTTCTACGGGCGTGTCGGCAACGGCAAAAACCGAAATCACGATGACGTTTTCGTCTGCGGGGTCATATCAGTTAGGTTTGAGGGGCGACAATACCACGCCGATTACAGTTGGTTTTGCGCTCAGTGCCGCCACTGGGGTCGAGGCATTGTCATCGGCTGCCACCGCGATCAATGATCAAACGGGGCGAACCGGCGTTGTCGCCTCTGTCTCGTCGGACGGATCGGGCTTGGTGTTGGCTCACTACGAAGGTGAAGACATTTTCCTAGCGGATACCACATTTTCGAATTCGGATAATATTACGATTAGCGGTTCGCCTGGCGCGAGCGCAAGGGTGCTCACAGCCGATGGCACGGTCGATACCGCCATCGCGGTGGGTCAGGTCACCTTTGACTCTGAAAAATCATTTACGATTACAGGCAACGCGATATTGGTGTTGTCAGCCGCTGCGGAAGCTGCCGTGTTACAGAAAGTGGCGGACTTGGACGTGAGCACGGTTAGTCTCGCCAATTTGGCCCTGTCAATTGTGGATGCGGCGTTAGGGCAAGTGAATAACCAGCGCGCGAAATTCGGTGCATTGCAGAGTCGGTTTGAATCCACTATATCGAATTTGGAAACGGGCGTCGAAAATTTAAGTGCTGCACGTTCACGCATTCGAGACGCCGATTTTGCCGCAGAAACGGCGGCATTGACGCGTGCGCAAATCTTGCAACAGGCGGGCACGGCGATGTTAGCGCAAGCGAATCAAGCACCGCAAAACGTACTCTCGTTATTACGCTAACAGAGGTAACCGCGCCATTTCAAATTGAATGTGAGATTAACGTTGTGATGCGATAAACGCGTGGAGCTTAGTTTGAAGTTGAGAGAATACGCTATCCCAGTCGCCTCGGGTGGGTTGCCGTATAAAGCGAACATTCGGATACCAAAGGGTTGTTTCGCCTTTCATCGTCCAGCGCCAGCTTGGAATGAGTGAGAGTAGCGTCCAGGTAGGTAGCCCCAATGCGCCGGCTAAATGAACGGTGGCATTGGTGACTGATATGACGAGGTCTAGCGCGCTCAATTGCGCAGCGAAATCGTCTTGCTCTTGCATGGGATCGCTGTCGGACCAATGATGAATCGGTTTGCCGCCTAAGGCTTCCAATTCGGCTATTTCTTCTGCCGTGCTTTTGTATTGCACATTGATAAAGTGTGCGTCTGTCTCTTTAAGTAGGTTTCCCCAAAGCGCTAGTTCGGTCGAGCGCTTTTCGCCGCTGTAAAAATTCCCGCCTCGCCAACTTATACCTATTTTTACTTTAGTTCCGAGCGTTGCGTAACGTTCTTTCCAACACGCGACACGCGCGGGATCGGCGACCAAGTACGCTTTGCAATGGTAGTTCTTGGCGTCTTGTCGGAGCAGGCGCGGAACGCTACCCATCAGTATTTGATAGTCGAATTCTTGGTCACGCTTTGGCTCGGTATTTTTTTTCAATGCGCCAGTACGCACACACGTTACATGGGGGAAAGAGCGCGCAAATAATGGAATCAGTCGCACATCGCTACTGAGTGTGGTGGCCTTTGCTTGTTTGGCAATTTCGGCCACACAGGAAGCGAACATAATCTCGTCGCCCAAGCCTTGTTCGCCGATTAAAAGAATTCGCTTACCAGTAAGGGACTCCCCCTGCCAAAGGGGAACCTCTAACAATTGGCTTTCTAAGTTGCCAATCTTTATTCGGCATTCGTAGTCTTCCCAGGCTTGTTGCCATTCACCGCGTAGAAAATGGGCGAAGGTGCGATGCCATAATGCGTGTAAATTGTTAGGGTCGGCGATTTTTGCTTGCTCGAACGCCTCTAATGCAGCGTCGGAATCGCCAAGCTCTTGTAGAGTTAGGCCGTAATTGACCCAATTTACGCTTGCCTTAGGCGCGAGAGTAATCGATTTACGTAAGTGTTGAACCGCTTCTTCAGGACGGCGTAGGTTTAATAGTGCAAGGCCGTAGTGCCCTAGCGTTTCGCCGTCATTGGGATTGAGTGTTAAAGCGACTTCAAGTTGTTCGGCGGCTTCACGAAATCGGTTGGAGTCTAATAGTAGCGCGCCTAGATTGCGTTGGGCACGATTGTACTTCGGCTCAATGGCAATTGCGGCCCGAAATGCAGTTTCGGCGTCGTCTATCCGCTTTAGTGCTTGTAGGCATACACCGAGATTATTTTGGGCAATAGCGAAGCGCGGCTGCAGGGAAAGCGCCTTGAGAAAATGGATTCGACTCTCTTCCAAGATTCCCATCTTGCGTAATAAGTCGCCATAGTTATTGTGCAGGTGGGCGTTGTCTGGGTTTAGCGTTATCGCCTGCTGGTAGAGTGCTTGGGAGCGCCCCCATTCGTTTTGGGCCTCATGAACCATCGCCAGCGATTCCAGCGTGTCAGCGTGTTTGGGTGCGAGATCAAGCGCCTGTGTTAAATGTTTTTTGGCGGCATTCCAATCACCTGTTTGAGCGCACAGCTTACCCAAGAGGGAAAGTGTTTTGGCCTGTTGCGGTGCTAGATCGAGAATGCGGAGGTAGGCTCTTTTGGCCTCCTGCAACTTGCCGTCTTGATGAAGGCGCAATGCATTTTCGAGATCTAGGTTCGCTGATGGAATTGGCTGGGTCAACGTTCACTCACTTTGCTAGGTGCCGCGCTTAGATAGCGGTGAAAACGCAATTCCTATGCCCGGCAGCAATTCGCCGATTTGTTCGCCGCGCGGCAAAAATTGTCTCAAGGTTTAGCTTGGGTTATCCGATACAACTTGCGGGAGCGGTAAATGTTGGCCAAGTGCGAGCATATCCGCTAAGTAGTTACCGGTTCAGTTCCTCAGGTAGCAGGGGCTGGCCGTGTTGGAGACAATCACATGCCACAAGTTATTAATACAAATGTCCTTTCGATGAATTCGCAAAGGAATTTAAACCGTTCGCAAGGCGATTTGCGAATGGCCTTGCAACGCTTATCTTCCGGTTTACGTATTAACAGCGCAAAGGACGATGCGGCTGGTCTGGCTATTTCTGAGCGGTTCACTTCTCAAATCAAAGGCTTGGCGGTTGCAACGCGAAACGCGAACGACGGCATTTCGTTGTCGCAAGTAGCGGAAGGCGCGTTGACCGAGCAAAGTAACATTTTACAACGTGTACGTGAATTGGCCGTTCAATCTGCCAATGCCACCAACTCAACCTCGGATCGTGCAGCGCTGCAATCAGAAGTTGGCCAACTTGCCGCCGAGTTGGATCGTATCGCTAAGACATCCTCGTTCAACGGTCACAAACTGATGGACGGTACCTTTGGAACCGCACTGTTCCAGGTGGGTGCGACCGCCAATCAAGTCATTGTGAGCAGCACAGGCAACTTTAAAACGGATCAATACGGTGACTACCGCGTATCCGGCCAATTGTCGACGGCGAGTTCCGATACGGACGGCCATCGCTTATCGGCGGCGGGAACTATTCTAATTGCGGGTGCAACGGGTTCGGCGTCCGTAAGTTGGAACACAGCTGGACCCACGTCAGCGCAAGATGTCGCCAGTTCAGTGAATCTAGCAACGGCCACGACTGGCGTTACGGCAACAGCTAAAACAGATATTACGTTATTGTTTTCGAATGCTGGATCGTATCAGTTGTCTATTAAGGGTGACAATACGACCGCCATTGGTGTCGGATTCAGTCTTTCGGCTGCGTCGGGCACAGAAGCCTTGTCTTCGGCGGCTTCCGCATTTAATGAAAGCACAGCGCGTTCCGGGGTAGTTGCCACCGTTTTGGCGGATGGATCGGGCATCACGCTGACACATTACGAAGGCGCGGACATATCCGTTGCCGACACAACGTTTTCCAATGCGGGAGACGTTCGCATTTCAGGCGCGGGTGCGACTGCCGTAACCTTAACGGCGGATGCGACGGCTGAAACTTTGGTCGGCGTTGGACAAATTACGTTTGACTCTGAAAAGTCGTTCACGGTATCGGATGTTAACGGTACAGCGGGACTTGTTACTTCAGCCGCAGCCGAAGGTTCTATCCTTCAAAAAGTTCGAGACTTAGATATCAGTTCTGTCTCGGGCGCCAATCTCGCGTTGTCGATTGTCGATGCGGCGTTAGGTCAGGTCAATAATCAACGTGCTCGATTTGGTGCGTTGCAAAGTCGACTTGAATCTAGCATTGCAAACCTTGAGAGTTCGGTCGAGAACTTAAGCGCTGCAAGATCGCGTATTCGTGATGCCGACTTTGCCTCAGAAACCGCGTCGCTCACGCGCTCGCAGATTCTGCAGCAAGCTGGCACGGCGATGCTCGCGCAAGCGAATCAGGTTCCGCAGAACGTTTTAAGTTTGCTGCGATAATGATCTAAAACCGGGGCGGAGGGAAACCTCCGCCCTTTCTTCCCGTTAACGGGAGGCGGTGAAATATGGCCATCGAACCTTTAGTAAATCAAACCCAAGCTCGTGTTCCGGCGCCTGCCCTTGTGAAGGTGGCTGAGCGTGAAGCAGCAGGGTCAAACGCGCCCACGTTTTTAAAATCGGGCGCTCCGAATTCGCATGAAGTGAAGACTGGTGCCCAGCCAGTGGAGCCTACTCCTCTTGAGAAGGCGCAAAAGGGAGAAAAGGAACGTGAAGAGGCGTTAAATCGCCTGCGTCAGTTCGCGACCAGCACGAACCGAGAAATGGTAATCACTGTCGACAAGGACAGCGGTCAATTCGTGGTTAAAGTGCTGGACGCCAAGACCAAAGAGCTCGTGCGGCAGATTCCCTCCGAGGATCTGTTACGTGTCGCGCGTCAATTGGATACCAACGATAAAGGCGGGCTGTTGGAAGCGTCTGCGTGAACTTTTCGTATCCTTAGCAGGGTGAATACGACGCGCGTCCATTGATCATTTTATTTTAACTCTGTGTGGCTCACTGTTTGCATTTTCAGTTGAGCGTTGTCGACGTAATCACGTTTTGGCATAGCGGCACGTACACAGCCGCGTTGATGAGTAAGTTTCGGGGGTAATTATGGCAGCTATTTCTTCGCTAGGCGTCGGTTCTGGGTTAGACCTCAACGGTTTGCTCAAGAATTTGCTGCTGGCCGAAGGCCAAGCTCCCAACAACCGACTAAACAAGCAGGAATCCAAGTTTCAATTACAGTTGTCCGCCATTGGAACGCTCAAGGGCACGTTGGCGTCATTCCAAACTTCCGTTTCGACCATGAGAAACCGCGACATGTTTCTCCGTTACTTGGCAAATTCAAGTGATTCCACGGTTGTCTCGGCGTCCATTGCTGGTGATGCAGTGGGCGGCAATCATACGGTTGAAGTTCTTAAACTGGCGCAGGCGCAATCGCTCGCTTCATCCGCCGTCACGGATATTACCGAGACGTTTGGAACAGGAAAATTAAGCTTTACCATCGCGGGCGTTACTAAGGATGTAACTATCACCAACGGCTCACTGCAAGGAATACGTGATTCGGTCAACGCCGCCGCAATAGGTGTTAGTGCTAGCTTGGTCAATAATGGCGCCGGTTACCAGCTGGTGCTAACGGCGCCTTCCGGCGTCGCCAATAAATTGAAAATAGACGTAACAGATAATGACGGTAACAACACCGACGCATTTGGCCTTTCAAGACTGAGCTATGACTCTAGCCTACCATCTACTACAGTCCAAAATATGACGGAGAAAACGGTCGCGGTCGATGCCGAAGCGACGGTCGACGGCTTGTTGGTGAAAAGTGCGACCAATACGATTGCGAACGTAGTCGATGGGCTAACGTTGTCACTAAAAAAGGAAGCGATTGGAACAAAGGTGACCGTGTCCGTGGCGCAAGACACCGCCGCGATAACCAAAGCAGTCACCGATTTTGTAGATGGCTACAATAAAACGGTATCGAGCATTAAGGAGTTGACGTTTTACGACGCGAAGAAAAAGCAAGGTGGCCCTTTATTGGGAGACGCCGCGGTGCGTGGACTCATGTCTGAATTGCGTCAAACTATTGGTCGCCCGGTGGGTGATATAACAACCAGTTTTAGCACGCTCTCCTCCATTGGCGTTGTGACTCAGTCAGATGGCACCCTAGCGTTGGATTCCTCTAAATTGCAGACAGCACTCAGTAAGAAGCCGCAAGAAGTAAGAAATTTACTTGCCGGTGGGGAGATGGTGTCAAGTGATCCTAATATACGCTATTTAAAAATCCCTGAGTCTTTACCTGAAGGGAAGATTTCATTGAGTGTTAGCAATATAGGAACTAAAGGCTCTCATACAGGCGCCGGTGGGATCAATTCTTTCAATTTAGCGGGGACCTATTCGTTCGCACTCAATGTGAATGGTGTGGCGACAGGAACAATTAACTTGACTGCGAGTTCCTCTTACACATCAGCGTCGCTAGCAACAGAGTTGCAAACGAAAATAAATGCGGACGCGGCGCTGACTTCGGCTGGAGCAAGGGTAACAGTGGCATACGATTCGAGCGCAGGTGCGTTTTCGATTACATCCAATAAATTAGGGTCGGCATCGGCTGTATCTGTCATATCTAACAGCGCCGACATGCAAACCGATTTGGGAATCGCTGCGGGCGTCGGTACCAACGTGGTAGGTACAGGGACGGAAAATATTGAAGGTGAAATAGGGGGCTTAGCCGCGATTGGTTCTGGCCTCGCGCTCTCAGGAACCAAGCGTTTTGCTGGCCTAAAAGTGGAGGTACGTGGGGGTGCAGCGGGAATGCGTGAATCCATTAATATCCGACACGGTGTGTTCGACAAGATCGACGTTTTTTTGAAAAAGGTATTGGCATTCGATGGCAGTATGGAGGCGAAAACAACGGGAATCAATAATCAAATTTCTGGTGTTGTCGCATCTCGATCTCGCCTCAATGACCGCATGGACAGCCTGAAATCGCTTTATACGAAACAGTTTAGTGCGTTGGATGTGATGGTAGCCAAATTGAATGCAACGGGGAGCGCACTAACCGGGCAATTAAGTTCATTGCCGGGCGCGAGGAATAATTAATGTCAGCGAGGAAACACAGTGTACCCAAATAAAGCGAATAATGCCGCCAATGCTTATAGTCAAACAGGGGTGCAGTCGGGTGCTTATGCTAGCCCGCACCGCCTTATTCAAATGCTCATTGACGGTGCGCTCGATAAAATTTCGGCTGCAAAAGGTTTTATGCAGCGCGGCCAAATTGCAGAGAAGGGCAGCTACATAAGCTGGGCCATTTCTATTATCGCAGGATTGCGTACCAGTTTGGATCCGCAAAAGGGCGGCGAGATTGCGGCCAATTTAGAGGCGCTCTACGATTATATGGAGCGGCGCTTAGTGCTGGCCAATTCACGCAACGACGAGGCCGTACTTGATGAGGTCATAAAATTGTTGCGGGAAGTCAAAGTTGCGTGGGATGGTATTCCGGATCAAGTCAAAAATCCAGGTGGCGGCTCTGTCATGTCCGGT
>JANOTC010000194.1:0-12696 GCA_031416175.1 Gammaproteobacteria bacterium | reverse complement strand
TGTGGCACTGGTAACAGGTTTCTTCCTGTGCCGCTGCACCCCCACTCTTGGGCAAGCTGACGCTATCCGTGCCTTCACGTAACAACTTACGCGCGCCTTGCACGGTGTGATTGTCATGGCAATTCATGCACGAGGCTTCCCAAACAGCGGTGCCACGCGGAAATTCACGCAAATCGGCAGCGACGTTGTTATAGGTTTGGGTGGCGACGTTGGGGTGCGCGTGTGCCGAGTGCTCCCAGCCTGATTTTTTGTGGCACGCAACGCAATTCACGTCTTTCGCTATCGAGAACGTGCCGTCACCTGACGGCGCAGCCTTCTGGAAACGATTCAGGCGTAAGAATTTAACGTTAACGTGTTCATCGGCGCCGGTGCCACGAACGTGGGGATCGTGGCAAGTGCCACATTCCATTTGGCCATTCTCTAAGGGCAATGCGGGTCGGGCCATTTGCGCGGATGTCCCCGCCTGATTAGCGCTCACTCTGTTCGCGACAATCGCCTTATTATCCAGGTCGCCTAGCAAGACGCCGGGCGCATACAACTCCTTGTCACCGGCGATGGAACCTAATGTCGCATTATAGGTAAAAGAGATGGGGTGGTCGTTGGTGAGGTCCGTACCGAGATTCGAAGTAAAACCTGTTGATGCTCCTTTCCCATCGTTAATGCGATCTGCACCGGCGCCTATCATATCTATTTTCGTTCCGTTCGCATTAACGGACGTGGTATCAGCGAGCTTAGTGCGTCCCGTTGGGGAATCAGACGTGCTCGCTGTGTGCGAAATATTTACTCCTTGTGCCTTCCCATTGGCGCCGTTCACCGCCCCGATCGCTATTGTGCCGTCATGACAAGATAAGCAAAGCTTTGAGCTACCACCTGGCTGCACGGGTGCAGGTGTCGCTTGCATGGAGTTTGACGCATAGGGAACATAGGTCGCGCTAGAAAGCTGCCTATTCCATAACGGTGTACCGGCCGTTTTGTTTGCGATATGCGGCGTGTGGCAAAACACGCAGGTTTCATTTTGGCTTACAGCACGCGTATCACGCTTTTGCCCCGTCGGCAGATCAATGCTTCCGCCGGACGCGAAGTTATGCTTCGTGTTAGTAATGTCGGAAACTCGGTCCGGGGCGAGCGTTTGCTGGGGCGCTGAGGTGGCTAAGCCAGCCAAACCCAGCCAGCTACCAAGTACAGCGCTGATAATTCTTTTGCGGATCATCCGGGTTCCAGGGGTTAGTCTATAAAAATTCGTCTAAATAACGTTAGTTATTGCCGTTACCCTATTCAGGTACGGGCGGCAGTGACCGCAGCGCAACCACGCGCGAATTAAACGTATCCGCCACAAATATACGCCCAGCACCATCGGTCCACACCCCCGATGGCAAATAAAACTGGCCAGGTTGCGAGCCACTTCCGCCAATTGGCAAGAGAAAGCGTCCATCTGCGTCGTATACTAGCAAATAGTCGTAGAACGATTCCACAACATAGATGCGCCCGTTCTCTTCCACCGCCACACCTTTGGGCCGTGGCAAATTACCCAGGAAGAGACCACGCTCACCGACTATTTGGAGCGACTCGCCTTTTAAGTTTAAGATCTGTACGCGAGAATTCAGCGTGTCTGTAACATAGAGTTTGCCGTCTCGCAAAGCAAGATGGGTGGGTGAATTGAATTCGCCAGGCTCACTGCCTTTGCGACCGATCGTTCGCATCCAACCACCGTCTCGCTCAAACACTTTGATGTCGTGACCCTGCGTATCCGCCACATAAACATTCCCCGTGACTGGGTCACTCACGATGCCGGTTGGTCGCTTCAAGACGTTTTTGCCAAACGACCCACGCGGCGAACCGTCGCTGGCTAATCGCACCCACACCCCTAAGTCGGCATCCGTCACCAAGATGTCGCCTGTCGCCGTCGGCGCGATGGCAATAGGTGTTATAAAACCCGCCCCTGCCTCGGCCTGGTCCCACACCTGTAGTTCACCGACCGCCTCGTCGAACACAAAAACGGCGTGCCTGGCGACATCGGTAACATAATTTCTGCCGGTTTTGCTATCAAAATATCCGGACTGCGGCTTAGAGAGGACGCGCTCTTGCTCCGCGCCAGAGGCCAACCCCACGATCCAGCGCACGAGTCGAGTTGGCCACGGTCGGGACGCATTTTGATGTTCAAAATTCGCTTCGCCGGTCAGCTCGCCCACATACTGAAATCGCGGAATCTCGGGCTTTTCAGGAAACTGCAGCTGCGCGTTTTCGTTGGTGAAGCGAAGACTTCCCGGTTGTGTCGCGCAGGCCGACATAAGCGCAACTAACAAGGCGACAAGCAGTTTTATCACTGCAAACTTCGCAACGTGAGCGAGACCACGTTCAAATCGGACACTGAAAACAGCATGCAGGGCTAATGGGCAACTGATAGGATCTGAATCCGCGCATTTAACGTGTCGGCAACATAGAGTTTACCATCCGCGTATTTCATGTCGCTGACAAAGCGGAACTCGCCATCACCATCGCCGTTACGCCCAAACATCTCGACTAATTCGCCATCCTTGAATACTTTTATACGACTGTCCGCTTTGTCGAAAACATAGACTCGACCAGAATCGTCGGCCGCTACAGCGGTAGGAAACTCCACTACGCGTTCGCCAAAATGAGACAGGTACTTGCCCTTTTTGTCCAACACTTGGACAGGTAATTCAACGCGATCACCGACGACAAAGCCATTTTTGGTGGCTGCAAAATCTGTTATGAAGCGAAATTTCCCTGGCCCCTCGCCACGCCCGCCCATTCCGTAGACTGAGTCACCGCTCGGGTTGAACGCCACAATTAAACTATAAAGCTCGTCTGCAACAAGTACGTTGTCCTGGTCGTCGACTATTACGCCAACCGGACGTGAAAGATTGGTTGCATCCTCAAAGGTCGAAATATATTCACCATCCCAGGTAAAGCGCAGAACGCGCTTCCCAACAGGATCGGCGACATAAATGGTGCTGTCTTTCGCGACGAAGATGTCTGCTGCATCGCCAGCTAATTTTTCGCCTACGCCGCGCACGGGTTCCATGCGACGTGAATTGAGGTCATAGCGAAACACTACGCCCAAATCTCCGTCGGCGATGTACATTGTTTGCCCGCGCAAACCAATCGCGGTGGGGCGACTGAGCTCTTGCAGGTCTTTCCACAGAAGTACGCGCCGAATGGGATCGGAAGATCCCATTTCAATCGTTCGCAGGGTTTGTTCGTGCGTCAAAATAATGGGCGGCGCCTTTGGATTTGGCGACGCCGTCGATTGCTTAAGGGGTAACCCCAGACTACAACCTACTAAGGTCGAGCTTAGCAATAGCGCTATTTGTAACGCAGGCCAACGCTTTCGCGGGGTACTCTGTGACATCTATTGCACTCATAGGGAGGAAACGCCACTTTACCGTGGCACACACCACAATATTCACCGGAAATAATGGCCGCCATGGTGACGGGATTGCCACCGCGTTGCGGTATGAAAATACCTGGATGACAATTCTTACAGGTTAGCCAAATGGTGTGCGGACGATGAGGAAAACGAACATAGGGCATAGAGGCGGTATTTTCAAAGATCACATCGAAATCCACCGAGTGCATCTTTTCTTCGCCCGTTAAGCCGGTACGCGGATTGATCAAACCCTTGTCAAGTGTCTCGACCCAATCAATGACGCCTCGATCATCGCGAGGAAAGTTCAACATGGACTCAGCAGGAGGCTGAAGCATTTGAACGGCCTCATTATTTGGATCATGGATGCCATCTTCGGCCAGCGGAATAACGTCCCCGTGCAATTGGAAGTGGCCAGAGCTTTCTTCGTAAGCCGCCGGTGTCTTTTCTGCCTGCACGGCGTAAATGGCCGATAAGCTGGCCAATACCACCGCGATTTTGCTCGCCGTTCTCAGTTTTATGGCTGTTAATCTCATACCTTGCATTTCTCGTCCACGACCTGCCATAAATCAGATCCCGCCGCTCCAGCTAAGCGGCCTGGATGTTTTGGATAACTATCCAATTTGCCCATTACATGCTCACGCCCAAAGTCATAAGTCCACGCCGAACCTCAGTCGTCGCGTCCTTCATTATAGCCACGGCCTCATCGTACCGACCCGCAACTGCCGACTCTGCCGCCTTATCGCGGTAGAAATAGGACTTCGTTACGTAACCTTTCATGAGCGTCATGGCTTGTTCGCTCGGCTTCTTCACATCTACCGCAACAGGAATCAGCTCATCATAACTCTTAAATCGAGCCAACTCATATTCGTACTCGTCTTTGGGTGTCTCGAAAGTCAACTCATAGACGAGCGTTTGTGAACTCAGCATGTCATTGAGCGATTTGGCGACGGCTAATTCGCCCTTGCCTAGCACTCTAGTTGCGTCATCATAACGCTTATTCGTGGCCAGCCCTTGCGCTTCTGCCACAATTCTCTCTACGTCTTTATGATCGTAATCAACGGCGGCACCTTTCTTGCCGCTCTTCTGCGCCCGTTTCATCGCCTCGGCGTGAGACTTTTGTAGCGCCTGCAAACCCGCCAAACGCTCAGCATAAGACTTTTCTTGTTCCGCAAGTTCCTCGGCAGAGGGGCCGACTACAACGGGTTGCTTACCGCTGAGAATATCGGCTGCTTCTCCCCCTAACGCGTAGGCACGCGCGAAATCGCCTTTGTCTTTACTTTGCTTTGCCTGCGCGATCCGATCAATCACGATTTTTTTGCGATCATCGGCAAGGCCCGCCACTTTGATCTTTAATAACATTTCCGCGTAGGCGATTTTTTGTTGCACTTTTTGTTCGCTCACGCCTTCCGTTTTCGCCAGAATCGGTTTGCTGTTACTCGCACTTCGATCTTTCGCCAGGCGTTCTTCGGCCGCCTTCACGTCACTCACTGAGTTAACCACTACAATTCGGCCACCCATGTTCGGATGGTTTCGACATTGGTAAAACAGCGAATCGGGCGTTTTTGCGTTCGGTTTAAATTCCACTTCACCCATATAGGTAAATTGACCCCTAACGCCTTCAATAAAGGCCGCGCCACCCGCACCCACGGCGCTTGTACTTAAGTAAAAGTCATGCCGTGGGTCCGTTTTAACGTCGAACGTATATTCCAAACCGCGCACGAGCACAATGTCGCGCCCTTGCGCACCGTTTACAATGAAACCCATCTCATGGCCCGCGCCATAATTGATATGTGACGTGTTTTTGTGGCCAACGGTCACAAAGAACGTTCTTGGATCTTTAGCCACAACGGCCGCGGACTGCGTTTGTGAATTTGCCAAGGACTCAGCGGACGGCATTTGGACGGGTGGCGCAATGACGACAATTGGCTCGGGCGAATCCTCGACCATGCCCTCAGCCATCTTTTGGCCTTGCGGTGCTCCGACTAAAGGCACCTTCACAAGTTGAACGTCTGGCTCAGGCAATTTGCTCGCGGCAGCCATCGCTTTTTCCGCTTCAAGCTTTTGTGTCGCTGTCGTTACGGCGACGTTGTGTTGAGTCACCGCTTCCTTTGCCGGAGACGGATTGCTATCGTCTATCGGCAATGAGGAGCACCCGGCGACCGCCAGTCCAAGCAACGGCAGCAGAGCGGCGCTGTAACGGCCAACCAACACGCTGCTAGGCTTAGTGAAACGCACAACCATAAACTCGCGACACTCCGTATCCTAGCGCGCCCCGCCAAAAGCTAACACGCACTAGACTTAAACTTGGGCACACGAAATTTGGAGACACGCGTTGGCTAACTCGCGTCACCGCGCACTCGACCCACTGCGCTTACCGGAGAATTCTTGAATTTTGGCCGCACTCCAAATCGTCTGATAGAGTGCGGCCAAACATTACTTTTAAGGCCGAATCAACTGACTTTACCTAGCGCCAAGGATTCTTGGAACTTGCTTCACTCAAAGGTGGCTTCCAATCGTCTGGCTTCTCTTTCGAATGGCACTTCTTGCACGACTTTGTGGTAGGTGGGAATGCTACCTTGCCATGGCAAACGCCACATTTTTGACCTAACAAGATAGCCGCCATATTGATCTGATTCGCGCCACGTTGCGGAATAAAGATCTTTGGATGGCAGTTCGAACAATGCAACCACTGTGTGTGCGGACGGTGTGGAAACACGACGTCAGGTACAGACGCTTTTACCGGGCGAACAATATCAAGATCCATGACGAAAGGTTCTACGCTCGCATCTTGAATATCATAACGTGGATTAATCATTCCATCGTTAATTGCCTTTACCCAGTCAATATGATTCCCGAACTCGCTTGTTGGCAGGCCTTCGTACGAAACTTTTGGCGGCTGCAACGAAAACGTAGGTTCGTTGGTCGTATCGTGAATCCCATCATCGGGTGGCGCTGCATTTGGATCGTTAATCTTCTTTAATAGTCGATTAAATACATTTGCCTGCGACACGCTTAACTGCTGCGGCACCGAACCGGTGATCTCAGCCGATGTTACTGGCTTGACTGCCGACATCACGACAGGATTGGCATCAGCTAACACGGAAGTTGGCAGCACCAGGGATGCTGAGAGCGCTACTGAAGCAGCGATCATCTTTAACATGTATTTCATGGCAACGTTCCCCTCCCCTTATTGAACTTTCTGGTTGTCAGGCAACGCCTTATAGGCGGGAGCGACTAACCGTTGAACCGTACTTCCGCTTATGTGCGTTGGCGTACCTGGAATACATGAATGGCACATACCACAGTTTTCAACGGACCACGAAATTTCGCCATTGTGACAGGCGCCGCAAAATTGACCTTCAATGATCTTGGCCATGGTAATCTTGTTACCACCGGCTTTGAACTTGAAGCCTAAATCCGCGTGACATACTTTGCACCGGAAACGAACACGATGGTACCAATGGGGAAACACAACGGGCCGCATACCCGCCGCATCTGCGTAGTTATTAATCACCACATCCGCGTATTCAGCCTTGGCTGTATCCGGTACCAACCCAATTGCCACCCATGCGAGTACACCCAAAAGGCTGTATTTCCACACAGTCTTACGCTCCGCTCTAGCCCTCATAACTACGTTCTCCATTTTTGTCTGCCCAAAAACTCTCGTTTTACCATGCGCCTGTGAATACATTAGAAACTACGATTCACTTGAAACACCACAACACGCGACCCTAGCCCCGAACCGCTTTCAACCAAACGTACGACTAACGCTGTGTTCAACATACCCACAACGTAGGTCGCCCGACTTTCCCACTCAGCTTGCCTGCGATCTCCGCCATCACGATTCGCGGTACTCGACACATCAAGCTTGGTGTTAAATTTGAGCCTATATATACCAAACAACCGACCGTGTTGGTAGCTCAAACGACCCGTTAACGTCGTTAAAAAACGCTTGTTACTGTAGGTGGCTGTATGGCGGCGACTATTCTGCATAGACAGATTGCCGCCCCACGAACTCATGCGATCAATGGGCATGTTTCGCGAGAACTGCGTAGTCATGAGCTGAGTATACGTATTTCCATCGACACTGCGCGAATCCAGCGCGCTGAATTGGGCGTAAGATGAACCCTCGCGTAAACTTTCGTTCCAAGCCAGACTTGCCGTATGATTTATAGTGGGCGAATCAAACCCTGAATTGACCCACGTTTCGCGCGCTGTTTGCGCCAAATTCACGCGAAAAGTGGAACGATTACTGGTATTCCATGCGCGGCTGCCATTATGTCCTATGCCTGCGTTCAGGTTTTGCGTCGACGTGGTGTCTTCGTACTCAGCGGCCAACCGATTTCCTATCCCACCGTCAGCATACCAATAGTAGCTAAAGTCACGGAATAGATGCCGATCGGATTGGTACAATCCTGTCAGGCTTTGGGTCGTGGCTAAGCTATTATTCACCGTGGTGTCTAGCGACGTTACTTGCCCTGTTGCTGTCACCCGAGTTCGTCGGCTAATTTGCACATTGGCCGCTAAATTAGCGGAAAAAATTGTTTGCTCAACACTCACAACAGGCGAGGATTCCCAGCGCCGTTGCAGGCGGGTAGCGCCCGTCATGGTGAATGGGCGATATTCCGGCCGCCAAAAGAAATGGCTGGCGACTTGATTTACATCTGAAACGCTGCTCGCGCGAAATGAGCCATTGCTCTGTGGTAGTGAATTATCAATGCGCATTCCGTCCGCCAGCGTTTTGATGTAGAACGCGCTTGAAGGGAAATAATTATGTGTAAATGCAAGCAAGCTATTCTTTGACTGGCCATCTAACACCGAACTATCTCGCTCCTGATACGAACCGCTCAGATAAAAGTTGTGCCGCTGAGCTCGCCAACGATATTTGAGACCAAGTGTTTGATCCGAAGAAAGCTCACCAAGGTCCGAGTCCCAACTTCGCTTTGAGTACCATATATCGGCGCGATCACCGCCGGTGCTTATCAAGGCTTGGCGCGCGGTAAAATAACGCGAGCGATAGTCTTCGCCCAATTCAATCAGATGCTGCTGCCCGGTGTTAATCCAATCAATAACGTTATCACTGCTGGTGTAGCCCATACGAAACGGGTAACGACTTGCCGGTAACAAATCGAAATTGGCGCGTGTTGAAAGAAGTTTTACCTTGCTCTGCGATGATCCAGAGGTCGCATTGCTTGCACTAATGGTGACACCTGCGTCGCCGGTCGCAAACCACGGCTGCCAAAAATATCCGCTCGCATTGAGTGCGCCCGTTAGCTGCGTGCTTTCCGTGTGCCCACCACCGTCCGCTTCGCTCAACGAATAGAAATAGCCTACGTTTCCAAATAGGCGAAGCGGAGGTTGATCTGCCGCCACCGCATAAGCGACAGGCATAACACCTATTACGGAAATACACAGCCGTGCGAACCTACGCATCCATTAAGCCTAAATGTTCACTCCCAACTACCCGTTTCGCGGACCTGTGATTGTTCACTTATTGTTCGCACCATAGAGAAAAGAATCATTCGATAATATCAATCAATGCGCGCCTGGCGCGCGTTCTACCTTTGCCTGCGACCGAAGTTGCTGGACAAGATGATCCCACGCTAACGCGGACTGCTCACGCCACACCAAATCTTGCGCCCGATTTAACACAGACTCGAACGAATTTAACTGTGGCGCCACTTTTTCTTCTAATCGGAAAATGGCTACCCCAGGCAGCAACATCACCGGCTCAGACACTTGCCCTTGGCCGAGCTTATCAATTACCTTTTGCGCGGGTTCAGCCAACATTCCCTTGTGCAAGTAACCCATGTCCCCACCGTTGGCCGCGGTTTCGTCTCCCGAATGAATTCGCGCAAGTTGCGCGAAGTCGGCACCCTTTCGGAGTTTCGCGACCAACATATTCGCTTCAGCTTCCGCCGCCGCCCATATTTCTGCGCTCGACGAAGGGGCCACCTTCAACACAATTGTCGACAGTCTAGTACGTTCCGGCGTCGTAAACAGCGCTGGATGCTCTTGGTAATACTTTTTCGCGCCGGCTTCGCTCGCTTTGGGCACGGAGCGCACCGAGCTGCGAAGTAGATCGAGCACATTTTCCTCTTCTAGAGCTGCACGCAACCCCTTTAGGGCTTCTTCGCGATGCTCCGCCCAACCCGCATTTTTTGAATAACGCTTATCATATTCTTTAACTTGCCCTGCGACGGCCAAAATATCGGGTGCGATATTTCGTCGCTTAGCCTCACGAATTAGCAAAAGTCTATCTATTAGCAACTGCCCAATTTCTTCTCGGTAGGCGGCCAATTTATCGTCCGGCACGTTGCCGTGATAAAACTTCTTGCGCATACCCGCCGCCAGCGCTGTCTCAAAATCCTGCTGAGGGATCTTTTCACCATCAACGATCGCGAAATAATCCGGTTTCGTTGTGGCGGTGACCAAACCCTCGGCAAACGCCGCCGTTCCGAAAGCGATCAATAGCATCACGACAACTAGACGACCACCGACCACGCGAGAAATTACCTTCGCCAAATTCGACAAAAAATACTCCGCCAACTACTTAACGTGACACGTCAGACACAGTCCGCTTGGTGTTTCTGTATTGCTAACACGTAGGAACGTTGGATTTTCGGTAGTATGCGGGTCATGACAGCTTGCACACTCTACAAATGGCTCCTGCTGACTTTGTCCAGAATAACCGTTACTGCTGTCGCGGGTGTATAGCACAACGTCAGTTTTGGTGCGTTCACCGTCACCACCCACGCGCCAGTCTTTGTCAACCCACCATAAATAACGGCCGTTACGCACTTGGTACATCACAGGGGCAAAGTCAGGGTCGGTCGTTTCGCCTTGCGGAAGAATCGGCGTGGATGCAGAAATGCCGCCACCCGCATACTGCATGCCGACAGCGTGATCGTTAGTTAAATCGGTGCCAAGATTCTGCACGATGCCTAGCGCCAATTTGCCTTCTTCGGGGCCACGAACGTCAGAGCCGCTCCATCGGCCTGCACGAAATCCAGGATTACTTGCCCCTGAACCTGGCTCATTGATGAGGCTATCAATGGCTATAGTGCCGTCATGGCAAGACAAACACCCAATCGACACGGAACCCACATCGGCCATTTTGGCGTCAAAGGTACTGGTGCCGAGCTGATCGTAGGTAGAATAGTTGGCAGGATCGTTTAGCGTGCGATTCCATAAAGGCACGGCGGCGCTTGAATCGCCACCATGAGGGGTGTGGCAAAACACACAGATTTCCGCTGTTCCAGAGAATTGATTTCGCTGCCCGCCGTTCGCGCTTGGCCCGGCGCCGGTTGTGCCTAAATTATGGACAGACTCAGCGATGCCAGCAGCGGCAATTTGCCCCACTAACCAACACAGCACGCCAACTAGCGTTAGCCACGATACGCGGGCTACACCGCTTCGGTTCACTCTCATTTCCCCCCCTTATTCATGCAGCCGGAGAATGCATTCATCCGAACCATGCACCCATTCATTTCGGCGGGACCCGACATCGAACGCCCCAGCGCTCGACCCGCGCCGCGCAATGTTTGCGCGACCACCGCTTTATTAAGCGGACCTACTCTAGACGACACGCGTAGTTTGCGCAAGTAGTTATCGGTGGCATTACAACACTTCATCGCGCATGTTTGCTAAAGCACGAGTTTATCGAGCGAAGACCCCATTTTTTCGTATTGAAAACGGGAGAGTAAGCAGGATGAAATTACAAATCGGAGTTCAACATTCGCCAAACTTCGACTTTGCGATAAAGCTGATCGACGATGAAGATATTTCCTTGCGCATCGACCGCGACACCGCCTGGCAACGCAAATTTTCCAGGCTCGTCTAGACCTGCTTCACCCATTGTTAGCAGGAGACGACCCTGGTCGTCGAAGATTTGCAAATTTTGAAATGCCGAATCAGTTATGTAAACGTGTCCTCGCGCATCGACGGCCAACCCGCGAGGTCGCGCAAGATCCCCTAACGCTTGTCCGGCACGCCCCCACATTCGGAGAAAAGCACCGTCACTCCCTAACACCTGGACTCTGAAATTGCCCGCATCGAGCACGAAAATTTCACCTTGGTCCGACACAGCGATCTGGGTAGGATTATTGAACTGACCCGGTAACGCGCCGCGACCGCCGAGTGTATTGATTAATTTTCCGTCTGCCGAATAAACGCGAATCTGATGCGACTTTGATTCAAGCTCGCCTCTGTCTAGCGCATAAATAGTGCGACCGTCCGCTGACACAGCGACATCAACCAAATGTTCGAAATCGCTCGATTTACCGATGGTTTGCAAGAACAAGCCGTATCCATCGTAGGCGACGACTACATTACGCCCAGAGTCGGCCACGTAGATCCGATCCTGGTTGTCGATAGCGACACCACCGGGGCGACCCAGCTTCCCTTCGCCACGCCAACCTATTGGAAAGACGCGTCCACGAACCAAATCAAAGACGTAAACCACCCCCGCGCGGGTGTCCGACACGGCTAACAGTCCATGGCGCGCCGCGACATCGTAAGGCTTTTCCATGCCAGGCTGATCCGCCGCCTCGCCAACCGCAAGCGCTTTCATACGATCAGACATCGTCAAGTCGCTAGAAACAGCAACCACCGAACGTAAGGTGGCTTCGTGCACCATACGCGGCGGATTTGGCGGTGGCGGCCAATAGAGCCTAGCCGCACCTGACCCGGCCCCCTGCCCTACACACCCTAACAGTAAATACGACGCTAATATAAAGACCAGAAGACGCCCAACTACCATAGAACGGACGCCATTTTCTGACAATAAGACCCTAATCAAGCGATTTTCTTTTGAAAACACAACGACTCAAAAAGTGGCAGCGACATGTCTCGCCGCCACCCTGCGTTATTAGGCCGATCGAACCTTCGCCAGTTCCGCACGCATTTTATCGACGGTAGCTTTATAATCCGGCGTACTAAAGATGGCGGAACCCGCGACGAAGGTGTCCGCACCCGCTTCCGCGATTTCACGAATATTCTCCACTTTCACGCCACCGTCAATTTCCAGACGAATTTTCCGCCCGCTATCATCAATAAGGCGGCGCGCTTCGCGCAGTTTATCCAATGTTCCGGGAATGAATTTCTGACCGCCAAAGCCGGGATTGACCGACATCAACAGGACCATGTCAACTTTGTCCATCACGTACTTTAAAAAATCCAGCGGTGTCGCAGGGTTAAATACGAGGCCACTCTTACAGCCGCATTCTCGAATGAGGCCGAGCGTTCTATCCACGTGTTCGGACGCTTCTGGATGAAAGGTAATGTAAGTAGCACCCGCCTTAGCG
>JANOTC010000193.1:0-7783 GCA_031416175.1 Gammaproteobacteria bacterium | reverse complement strand
CGATTTCCCTAATTTTTCGTAGGTCAGATGCGTTCATCCTGACCGAGACGTTCTGCTTTTTGCTTTCCGTCATCACCGTGCTCCCTTGTTCAATACGATTGAACTACAAATGTCATTTACTACAACTACAACAACGTTACTGCCACGTGCCCATTTTCTCGCTAACACCTGCTGATCGCCGTACTAATGCGACTTAATGGCGTTACCAATACCTTACTTATGCCGGCAATTTCTGTTGCGATCACTACCAAAACGCCACGCAAATGTCGCTTACTAGGGTTACAGATACGTGACTGCTGGATGTCATTTTTGTTACGGGATGAAGTAAACTTGCCATGCATTATTATTATTACGTTTATTAACAATAGCTTATGAGATTTCCGTCCGTAAATGGCGCCGAAAAATAGGTGGCAAAAAATTCAAAATTGGCTAATCACGCAAACGAAGAACCGTTATATCGACACCCCTATTTCCAGACAAATTCACGCTTCCGACATGGTTGCGTCACATAAAGGGGTTAGCCTTTCCCCCACATTGGCCCAGGCTTCGCCAATACACATGGATCGCGTTGGCACAGCGCAGCGCTGTGAATCGAGATTGGGAACACTTGGATCACCAAAACGGGGAACGTATGAAGCAGCGTCAAAAACGCCCGAGACGGGTACGGCTTGAATTGCCCAAATGGGTCTGGATAGTGTTAGTGGCGTGCAATTCGCTAGCAGCCCAATCGGCCACGCTGCCGCCTGCGGTCGATGCTGCGCTTGCTCGGGGTGAAGCGCAGACTGTGTTGGTTCTGTTGGACGGCACCACCATCGATGCGGCCGCAGTGAAACTCCGGGCGCCGTATGCACACAGCGACAACGAGGCCGTTCTCGCGTTCAAGGTGCGCGAATATAGCGCCCTGAAAGAGCGCAGCCATGCGTGGAACCCAAAAGGCGACGCCGATATTGCCCTAGACTACAGTCACCTGCCGATGATGCTGGTACGTTTCCGTACAGCGGCAGCCGCCAAATCGTTTGCGGCGCACAAAGAAATCATCGGCATTTACGAAGACAAACCGCTGTACCCCACATTGGCGCAGAGTCTGCCGCTAGTCGGACAACCCACGGTGGTGAATTCGGGTTACAGCGGCAGCGGGACCACCGTTGTTGTACTTGACTCCGGTATAAATTACACGCTTGCGGAGTTCGGTTCGTGCACAGCGCCCGATGTACCTGCGACATGTCGCGTGGTAGTGGCCCAAGACCTTGCGCCTGACGACGGCTCACTCGACGACAGTGGCCACGGCACTAACGTGGCCGGCATCGTTGCCGGAGTTGCACCTGGAACCCTTATTGCGGCGTTTGATGTATTCACGGGAACGGCGGCAAGTAGTTCGATCATCATCTCTGGCATTAATTGGGCAATCGCGAACAAAGCCGCGTATAACATCGTCGCAATCAATATGAGCCTGGGCGACGGCGTGCGCTACAAGAATACTTGTGCGTCGTCACCGACGAATCCTTTCCTGACTCCAATTACCAGTGCACGCAGTGCTGGAATCCTTAGCGTTATTTCATCCGGGAACAACCAATACCTCGACGGCATCACCAGCCCAGCTTGTACACCAAATGCCGTATCGGTGGGCGCTGTCTATGACGCCAACGTGGGCGCTATATCCTATTCGGGATTGTGCTCAGAAACAGGAACATCGGCAGACAAAGTTGCGTGTTTCTCCAATAGCGCAAGTTTTCTCACCCTGTTGGCTCCCGGCGCCCTAATCACCGCCGGCGGGGCTACCCAGGCTGGCACCTCGCAGGCGGCGCCTCATGTGGCTGGCGCCGTTGCGGTATTGCGCGCCGAATTCACCAGCGATACGGTGGACCAAACGGTTTCGCGCATGGTCAATACCGGCACCAGTGTGTTAGACACGCGAAACAACATCACCAAGCCGCGACTTAATCTGCTGGCAGCCGCCAGGCCAGATGGTGACACGCTGACGGGGGCAACGCCGCTCAGCGCGGCCACCGGGCAAATCAGCAGCGGCAATGCCCTTGCCAGCAAGCAAGCGGGTGAACCCAATCATGCCGGCAATTCGGGCGGAGCCTCAATGTGGTTCGCCTGGATCGCGCCCAGCACCGGTTCCTTTTTGTTCACCACCCAAGGCAGTTCATTCGACACTTTGCTAGCGATCTACCAAGGCACTGCGGTGGATGCGCTCACTGCGATAGCTTCCAACAACGACAATGGTGCACCGAGTGGAGTGAGTTCTGTGGCCATCGACGCTGTTGCCGGGCAAACATACCTCATCGCCATTGACGGCAACAACGGCGCGACCGGCACGATTTCTCTAACCTGGAATCCAACCCCAATTGAGTCGACCGACATACCCCTGCTGCCGCCTTTGGGAATGTTAGCGATGCTATTTGGACTGGCTGCGGTTGGATTAAAGCGACAGCGTTCGCGCTAGCTCCGATGGCGAGTCCTGTTATTTCGATTTTGACAATAATGGCGCGGACCAAGCACTGTCACAATTTCGTCATACCTACGGATTAGTCTCATCAGATTATCGCATTGGACCGTTGATGTATGGTGAAACTGGCATCTTACAAATGGCTGGTCATGGTACCGGTGGCCGGCATTGCCGTAGCTATGTATGGTGTGACAGCCATGATGTGGGATTTTTCCCATTCATTTGCTGTGCCCAAGCCATTCGCGGCCGAGCGGCCGACCGTAAATCCAACGGCCCAACTTGAGCCCTCCGCGCCGCGTGAGAAATCCTTGGTTTCCGTGGTTGGTGATTCCACAACGCACGTCTCACTCCAAATTTCGAAAATCGGCAAACAGCCGCCTTCCACGGACGATACCAAAGGCGAGGATTTTCACGACATAAAACAACAGGCCACCGATCCCACGGATCGGCGGCAACGCTATTACGCCATTCAACAGCTCGGCTCCACCGATCTCGACGCGATTGCGACACTCGCACAGACGCTAAAAGATCCGGCTTTGGAAAACCGCCATGCCAGTGTCGACTCGCTTAGCCGGATTGCCGCTAGATCCGGCGACCCGGAAGGATCCATTCGCACGTTGTTACTAAACGCCACCGGGGACAGCGACAGCGCCCTTGCCAGACACGCTAGCGCCGCGCTGCTGGAACTCAGCGAGCGTGAACCCAGAGCGCTTCCGTTCAGTAGCGCTGCGGCTCAGCGTGTACCCGGAATTTAATCGACACCAAGGGCAAAGGGTTCGCAAGGTTTCATAACAAAAGATTCATCCAGGTGCAACCAAAGCGTCATAGTGCATTGCGATAATGGCCAATGGGAGCGCACGTAATATGCTTCTAGTGCGCCCACCGACAACGCACCAACATCAATGGAGTAATTCAATGGAGAAGATTCATCACTCATTTATCCGGTTTGCCGTGTTGGGGGGCGCATTTACTGTGGCCCTGGACAGCCAAGCCGCCGCCACTCTCGACATGGAGTTTAGAGCACCCACAACCGGCAGCATCGCCTATGCTGGCGGTATTGCCCCGCTGATGGGCACTAACATTCAGATCGACAACATTGTTGGCCTGGAAACTCCTCTGCACGACCTAATTGATTCCGCGTGTGTCAATTGCCTGGTGCAGTTTACCAGCGGCGCGTTTACCTCCTATGATTCAGCCACAAAGATGTGGAACTTCAGCGGTGGCGGAACTATAAACGTTGTCGGCGGAGTCGATTTTAGCGACAACAGTACGTTGGATGATATTTTGGCGGGCACCAATTTGTTAACAGGTACCTTTCAGAGCGCCAGCGTTCAGAAACTGTCAACGGGTAGACTCGATTTCCGCATCGCCTCAGGATCGTTCACCGACACCAAGAACGCAACCCTGTTGGCCTATTACGGTCTACCTACAAACGTAGCCTATGATGGCTTCTTCAATTTGAATTTCACTGGAACGACCAACACCAGCAATAATAGCTTCACCAGCACAACAATCTATTCAGGCGACCTCGTCAATACACCGATGAATACCGAAACTTCGCCTGTTCCCGTTCCTGGAGCCATTTGGCTGCTGGGTAGCGGACTACTGGGCTTGGTTTCCGCGCGAGGCTTAGTGCGAGGAAATAAGAAAGGCTAAGATGACATCCAAGTGCATTCGACTTGGATTGCGAAACCCGGCGCCAAGCCGGGTTTCAGTTAACGTCAACAGCTTCTTCACGCCCCTAGCCGAAACATCCACACGCGCAGAATTACAGCTGCGCCACCCCTGTTTTTTGACAACAGGCAAGGAAAGCGGCCTCACCGACAATACAACGGTCATATTCCCATGGCGTAATAGATCGGCTACGCAAGGTATTTCCGGAAAACTACTCGTCGTCGTTACTGAGAATTATTGGGGAACAACAATGCAACACACACATCATTCTACTGTCCGTCTCGCCGTGCTAGGGGGCGCGCTCACCGTCGCTTCGGAGGGCCAAGCGGCCGTTATCGACATGGGTTTTCTCTTGCGCTGCCAAGGCGGCTTGAACCATACTGAATTTAGCGCCAGACGTTTCGCTGGCGGCCTTGAATTCGACAAAATGGCTAGCCAAAATACTGGGACCCACGACGGCGGCGAGAACACATGTGTCAGTTTTATTATTAATTTTGTGAGCGGTGCGTTTAGTTCCTACAACCCTGCCACTAGAACCTGGGACTTCGATGGTAGCGGCGCATTAACGGTGGTAGGCGGGGTCAATCTAAGTGATGGCTCGGCCACAAACATCGCTGCCGGCACGAGTCTCCTCACGGGAACGTTTCGGCGCGCCGCGGTGATAAAGTTAGACACGGGGCTTTTCGATTTTCGTATTGCAACCGGATCCTTCAGTGACGCCAAAGACGCGAGCTTACTGGCCTACTACGGCCTACCAACCGACGTGCCGTATGAAGGAGATTTCAATCTTGCCTTTTCTGCCATGACGGGCGATGTCGCCAATTCTGCGGCGCCTGTCACCGCGGCTATGTGGCTGCTGGGCAATGGACAACGTGAATTGGTTTAGCCTCGCGGCTTGATGCGAAAAAAGAGAAACGAGTTTGTCGCGTCAATATTGAAAACCCGGCACGAGGCCGGGTTCACATTCAAATCGCCGCTATATGATCACGGGGCATTCTTGCCCTTCCCATTGTCCTAAATCGCACTAGACTTTTCGACGCGCAAAACCAAGTAAGCCGACTGCCGCGCTACCAAGCAACCAAGCTGCCGCTGGCAATGGAACCGGGGCATGTTCAGCCACCGCGTTGCTCGCCGTCGAAACGGTAAAGGTGCCGGTGTCGCCGCTGTTGACGTTGAAATTCAACACCAAATTGGAAAAGCCAGAGGTATTGCCGTCTTCATTGGAAAAAAAGTGCAGCGATTCCTGCTGGTTCTGTGTACCGTCAAGTCCTACGGTAACCAGCGAGGACGCCATCGCTTTTTCGCCCACAGCATAGTTGGCTACGGTAGCGGAATACAGATATTCCAAATTCAACATCGCGGTTCCAGTACCGATCGCCGTCCAATCGAAAGACCAGAGCACGGTTGAAGAACCCTGGCCCTTATGTGCTGCGCCGGCAGACGTCTGCGGCAGAGGAGCGAACCCATCGTCGATCGAGGCAAATGAGGTATCGCCATTTTGCGCGGTATTGTTGTACCAATAGTTCTGCAAAACGCTGCCGGCGTCAAAACCGTTTTGGAATGGCGTCGATGCATCGCTGAGGTATTGGTTGTTGGAAAAGCTCAACAAGGAACTGGTGATGTCGGTGATGGAAGCCGTTGCCGTCACAGTGGCGGCATTAGCGTTGGTCACGGCTAGTGCGGAACTTGCGAGAATCGCGAGCACGCCCGCCGTGGTTGCATTTATATGAAACATAATCTTTCTCCAAGCTGTTTTGTGTCTGCCGGAAAAGCGCGCCCGCGCAAACGGGCGCGCTGTCCCTCGACGCTACCAATACGTTAACGCGTAACTTACCAACCCGTTACTTCGAGAATCACGCCGTGGCCGGTTACGTTGTGCTGAACGCTAACGAAATAACGGGTACCCGTTGCATCGAACACGCCGCCGGTGGATTCGGCGTTAAAGTCGTTCAGGGTCATGACTTTAACGCACGCATCGGCCAGAATGTCCTTGTCGGCGCCGTCATCCAAGCAAGACCAAATGTCGTTGTTGCGTGGCGGAATTGCGTCCGCACCTTCGCCGTCTTCTTGAACAAGCCAATTGCCTTTGCCCGGTTGATAGGCAATATTGTCCATCATCGCGAAATCAACGTTACCAATCACCAAGGGTTGATATTCTGGCGTCGACAGCGTTACCGTGTCGGCCGCTTGGGCCAATGTGCCGTCGGTAATGCACATCGTTTCGCCAAAGTGGTTATCGCCACCCGGCGCATCGTCACCGGTGTTATTGCCGCAGAAGCGCACCTTGCCCAGCGCCAATGCCTTGAGATCCATGGCGAGATCTTCCGGACGATAGTAGCTGGTCAATTTCAATGTAACGGCTGAACCGCGTAGATTAAGCGGCGCTGCACCCGTGACAGGGATCCAGGTGCCACGGCCAAATTCATTGCCTTGGCCGTAATCAGTGTTACTGCTGCGCTTACCAATGCGCATACCGTACACCGAACCCGCCGTCAGCGGCGAGTTGTTTAGATCCGCTATCGCCGGGCCACCCGCCCAGAGGGTGCTAGGGATAAATTTGAAATAGGCCCCACCAGGATTGCCGCTACCAGGACGGTTTTCGTCGCCGTAGTAGATAACCCCGTTGGGATAGATCGCGACGCCTTCATAAGACAATTGACCCATGGCCGGACGATACGCAACATGGAGTGGGTCGGACGTGGTCGTGCCAGCACCTGCACCACTGACGATAACACCTGTGGTCGTCAAGGGGTCCAGAATTTCGAAAGCGCGGCCATTGACGCCAGCTTCTTCCCCAATAAGGACCGTACCCCAGGGCGTACGATGTGCTGGATCGCAGCTGGTCAAACCAGAACTGATAATGTTCTGAACAGTACCGGTCGCAATTTCAACCCGTTGCACACCCACGCTGGTGCTACCTTGTTCATTGCACACAATTAGGTGGGTTGGAGCCGTGTCGTTCGGCCACATTGCCATCATGTCGATATTCGCACCGAGGTTAGCCGCTGCGCTAATTACCTTGACAGACAAGCCGGGTGCCACGGTGATCAGAGTTTTTGCATCAGCATTCGCCGTTGCAGCCGTAACGCTCGTTGAGGACGATGCGCCGAGCGGAGTAATTACGCCGAACAGGCTGTGCGACTGTGCTTTCGCCAGTATTTCAACTTTTTGACCGAACTCCAGCGCGAATGCACTACCAGCACATGAGGATGCGATTGCAAGAGACAGTAATGTCTTGTTCATGCCAGTTTCTCCAAGGTCGGTGTGGTGGAAGGGCGGGTGCCACTTCGTCAAGTTTTAAAAGGCCAATAGACTGTAAAGCGGATTTATGTCAGCGAGATGTAGGTTTCATTACTGTTTAATGTCATAATCGGTTTGTATTCACTTACGAAACATTTCGCCAATCGTCCGTAGTAGTTTGATGTAAGGCCAAATATCGCTCGGCGCCTTCGCGGCCCATGTAACGCTGTAACATTTTCCTATCTATCTTTGTTGCGTCAACTACCATCAATCCATCCAGGCAAACGCTAAACCTTTCGTCAACGTTAAAGCCAAGAATTCGCCCGCCAAGTTTTAAGTACTGCCGAATCAAAACGGGCACACCTTTGCCGTCAATCTCCATTTCCGCCAAAAGCGACGACAGCTCCTCCATATCGT
>JANOTC010000192.1:0-1885 GCA_031416175.1 Gammaproteobacteria bacterium | reverse complement strand
CGTTGACACTAGTTGCTATTGGCCTTGGAAACAGGCTATATTAGCTGACCGATCGGTCGGTCAATAGGTTTTTTAGGTTATGGCAGCGCACAAAATCCCAGTAACGACACCATCTTTAGCCGAAGGCGCACGTTCGATTATCGATGCCGCTGAAGCGCTTTTTTCGGAAAAAGGCTTCGCGGCTGTATCGCTTAACGATGTGGCGGAACGAGCGGGTGTCAGTAAGGCGAACATTTTTCATCATTTTGAATCGAAGGATGGCTTGTATCTAGCGGTACTTCGTTCGGCCTGCGAATCGGTGCCAGTCATTCATGATCTCGCTTCAAAAGACACGCCTTACAAAGAACGGCTGACGACATTTATTCGTAGTCAATTGGAAAACATGCTGCGTCGCGAGCGTGTGTCTCGATTGATCCAACGCGAACTTTTCGAACAAGGGCCACTGCAAGCCAAGCAACTTGCGGAACAGGTTTTTGGCAAAAATTTTTCTTATTTAGTTGGTCTGCTTCGTGAAGGTCAAGCGCAAGGCGAGTTGCGTGAGGACATCGATCCGGCCTTGGTCGCGACCTTGTTAATCAGCACCAAAGTTTTTTTCTTCGAAACTCGGCATGTACTCCGGCATTTTTCCGAAGTTGATTTTGCTGATGAGCCAGCGCGTTATTGCGACATGGTTATCGATGCCCTGCTCATGGGTATAGGCACTCGTACTCAACCACTTCCCGGCGCATTAAAATTGCCACGGCGTAAAAAATCAAAAGAGGAATAGGCATGCGTTATTATTGGATTTCTCTAGGACTAATGTTGACTTTAAGCGGTTGCGGCAAGAGTGACGACGCCACCAAAAAAGACGCTGGCGCAGCCCCAAAAATGGAGCGTAAAACGCCTATAACCACCGTTCAAGCGAAGCTCGAGCCTGTGCGCGTCACCGAAGAATCGGTGGGTCAAGTCGAGAGTAAGTCAGCGCCGCTGGTATCGGCTGAAACAGCCGGCCAAGTAGTCAAGGTGTTGGTAGACGTGGGCAGCAGTGTTAAGGCCGGCCAAACCCTCGCGGTGCTGGAAACCCAAGACTATAAGCTTGCGCGCTCTTCCGCAGAGGCGGACGTAAAACGCCTCCAATCGCTCATTGACAGCCAACGCCGTCAGGTGGATCGCTATCGCGATATGGTAGCGGAAAAATTTGTAACGCAATCGGTGTTTGATGAGGCCAAAAGCCAATTAGGCGCGTTGGAGGAACAACTTTCTAGCGCCCGCAATACCGTGCAAGTTGCGGAACTCAATCTCGCTAAAACCTCCATTACGGCACCGGTTGCAGGACAAGTGGAACAACGCATGATCGCGGCGGGTAATTTCGTCAAGGCGGGTGATCCGGCGTTCCGCCTTTCGACGCGCGGCAACTTGCGCATCCGCTTGCCGTTCCCTGAAACAGTGGCTGGCCGCTTGCATGTGGGTTTGCCAGTAGAACTCGCCATCGCCACCGCACCCGATACCACCATCACCGCCAAAATTTCCGAAATACAGCCCGTCATTGGCAATAGTAATCGTGCCATGAATGTCTTTGTCGAGATGGAGAATCCGGGTCAATGGCAACCGGGCGCCAGTGTTAAAGCCAAGGTGATTTTGGAAGAACGTGCGGCGGCAGTGATGGTACCTGAAATCAGCGTCGTTCGACGTCCGGCAGGCGATGTGGTGTATGTGATTGCACAAAATAAGGCGCAGCAGCGAGTGGTGAAAACGGGTCAAAAACGCGATGGCATGGTTGAAATAGTAGACAATATCAAAGTCGGCGAAACAATTGCTGTGGACGGTGCAGGCTTTCTTACCGAAGGCGCTCACGTTGAAATACAGGACGTAAAATCATGAGTTTGGCTGAATTATCGATCAAGCG
>JANOTC010000191.1:0-2961 GCA_031416175.1 Gammaproteobacteria bacterium | reverse complement strand
CGTCGACAATAGCATAATCGCGAATTTGCAGGCGGGATAACATGTATTCTAACCCCAGCGCAGTTTTGCGCGCAAAATTTCGTAATAATCGTAGTCCAGCGGATGAATCAAAGTGATCCCACGCTTCAGGCGCTCAATACGAATTCTATCGCCCGCCGTCACGCTCAAGGTGATTTGGCCGTCACAAGTCACTTGCGCGCTGGCATGGCCTTCTTCGCTAATCGTGATGTCAATGACGCTGTCGCCGCCGACAACGAGCGGGCGTTGAGTCAGCGTATGGGGGCAAATGGGCACCATAACGACGGAATGCAAAGTGGGGTGCAAAATCGGGCCGCCGCCGGAAAGCGCATACGCCGTCGATCCCGTGGGGGTTGAAATAATTACGCCATCGGAGCGTTGTCGATTAACAAAGCCGCCGTCGATGTAGGTGTTGATTTCCAACATCCGCGCTTCTTCCCACTTATGCACCACGACGTCATTAAGTGCGATATTGCGGCTAATTTCTTCGCCATAACGAAGGACACTCGTTTGTAACAACAGGCGTTCTTCTTCGGTGTATTTGCCGTCAAGAATTTCGGTGAGCTTTTCTTGGTATCGGTCTAAGCGAATATCGGTTAGAAAGCCAAGCCGACCCATATTAATGCCGATCAACGCCACCTTATACTCGGCTAAGGAGCGCGCGGCGTTAAGCATGGTGCCATCGCCACCTAAAGTGATAGCAAGATCACACTGTTCGCCAATTTCTCGGCGGGTCAGTGTTTCAACGCCTTTAAGGTTGTTGGCGTTGGCGGTGCCCACATCAATGACGATACGCACAGGGCGCGGCGCCAGGAACTCAATCATTGCGGAAATGGTTGCAGCAACGTCGGGATTGGCGTATTTGCCGATGATGCCGATGGTAGAAAATGTACGGGCCATAAAGAACTCCAATTTTTTAAACAACTTAGCATGTCCGACGGACTTCGCCAAGTGTCTTAAAAGTGACACTGCCGTGAAGCGCCTCAAGTTTCCTGATATTAGGGCGCCTTGACAGTGGTTTGACAGAGCTGGTAGGGTGCCGTTTAGCACTCTGCCATGGCGAGTGCTGGAGGGGCGTCGGACATTCAGAAGTTAAAAACGGCCACTTCGCGATAGCTGAGTAGGTGCGTCGGGACATACTTTCCGCCGTGCGGCTGAGTTTTATTTTGGGTAATATTTCGATGCGCTTTCAATCACCAATACCACTACCCCTGCATTTCGAACGCCGAGCAAAGACGCCCCAGCCGTGAATAAAAAACAAAAATCAGCCAACGCTACCTTGCACCTCAATGAGCGCGCACAAGCCCTTTTGAAGGCGTTGATCGAGCGCTATATCGAGGACGGCGAGCCAGTGGGATCGCGCGCTTTGGCGAAAGAATCTGGTTTGGACCTCAGTCCAGCAACGATTCGAAATGTCATGTCGGATCTAGAAGACATGGGCTTGATTATGGCGCCGCACACGTCGGCAGGTCGAATCCCCACCGATAAAGGCTATCGTTTGTTTGTCGACAGCCTGGTTACGGTGAAGCCATTACAGGATCGCGACGTTCAGCAGGTGCGCAGCCAATTTGAGGGCGCCCGGAATTCATCGGAATTGCTTACCGCCGCGTCGGATTTGTTGTCCGAAGTCACCAACATGGCCGGTGTTGTGCTGATGCCTAAACGCCATCATTCGGCATTGCGCCAAATCGAGTTTTTATCCTTATCTGAAAATCGCGTGTTGGCGATTACGGTCACCAATGAAAGCGAGGTGGAAAACCGCGTTCTGCACTTGTCGCGCAGTTATACATCGGCGGAATTGCAACGCGTTGCTAATTTCCTCAATAGCGAATTCGCGGGTAAAGACATCTCCGCCGTTCGCGCAGGCATCATTCAACAAATGGAAAAAGCGCGCCAAGATGTGAGCGAGTTTATGCGTTCGGTCGTGGACATGGCGCAAGCGCTGTTTCCGGAAAAACCAATTCAACCTCCTGCAAAATATTTTGTCGCGGGTAAGACGAATTTACTCGGCTTCCCAGAATTGTCTGATACCGAGCGGATGCGGCAGTTATTTGATGCCTTTAAACACAAACAAGAAATGCTGGAATTGCTCGACCAATGTTTGGTCGCCCAAGGCATGCAAGTCTTTATCGGACGCGAGTTGGGTCGTGATGTTTTAGACCAATGCAGCCTCGTAACGGCGCCGTATATGATCGAAAATCAGGTCGTCGGCGTGCTTGGCGTTATCGGCCCCACCCGGATGTCGTATGATCGCGTCATTCCGTTAGTCGATGTCACAGCGAGATTATTGGGCGCGGCCTTGAAATTCAATCACTGAGTCCCCACACTGCCTGCCACATCGGTGAAACCTTCGTTTCCCTATTTCAGAATTATTGACTGGCTTTGAGGAGAATCCAAGCAAATGGTAGACGATAGCAGTAATTTAGCGTCTGATGACGGCACGTTGGTCGACGCGGCGCCCGGTGATGCGCTCGCGCAAGCACTTAAGCGCGTGTCTGAGTTGGAAGCGCAACTGACGACGGCAGACACTAAGGCGCGAGAAAACATGGACTTGGCCTTACGGGTCAAGGCGGACGCGGAAAATACCCGTCGTCGTTCCGAAAAAGAAGTCGAAAATGCGCATCGCTACGGCGTAGAAAAATTGGTGACAGAATTGTTGCCTATTTTGGATAGCATGGAATTAGGCTTGGCGGCGTCGATCAACGGCACGGGTCAAATCGCCTCATTTCGCGAGGGCAGCGAGCTTACATTGAAAATGTTTGCTAACGCGCTGACTAAGTTTGGCGTCAAGCCCGTTGTGCCGGTGGGCGAAAAATTCAACCCGGCGTGGCATCAAGCCATCACGGCGCAAGAAAAGGCCGATGTCGACCCCAATACCGTCATTTCGGTTGTGCAGAAAGGCTATTCATTAGCGGATCGTCTCGTGCGCCCGGCGATGGTGAT
>JANOTC010000190.1:0-3849 GCA_031416175.1 Gammaproteobacteria bacterium | reverse complement strand
GCAGAACGCAGTCGTTGTCGGGTGGAGCAATTTCTTGGCCCACCGTTGCGACTCACGCTTATGCCATTTTGTCCGAGACGTCTAAAGACATTTCGGTTGCTGCGTATTTTGCCTGCGCAGAATTTGAATTGGACGGTTATCGCGGTTTGCAATACGGGTTAGGCGTTCTTGATTCGTTGCTCGATCAGTATTGGGAGCAATGCTATCCAGATCTAGCACGTATTCGGGGCCGCTTGGGCGCCTTGGAATGGATGGCGAAACACCTCGAAAAGGCCGTGCCAGCAAAAGCGCCGAAGGAAACAGAGGGTGAGTCCGTGATTAGCGCGTCTACCTTGATGGACGCGTTCATGGATAAGTTACGTAACCGTTTTCAGGGAAAGGAGCCAGATTTTGGTGCGAGCGCTAACGCCTGTCGCCGTTATGCGGCGGATTTTAAGCGGGCGATTGCAGAACAAAAGAGCGCGACAACCGAGTCGGTAGCTAAGGCTGCTGTATCCTCATCCGGAACAACGACAGCAAGCGCGCCTATGGTGGTCGCCAGTGAAAGCGATGTTGCGCCGACGCTGATTCGTGCGCAAGAGTCTTTGTTAGACGTCGTCAATTACTTGTTAGAGCACGATTTAAAAGATGAGCGACTTTATCGTTGCCATCGCTTAGCCTTATGGTTAAATATTGATGCGTTGCCTCCCCATGAAGACGGCGTCACGCAAATTGGCTCGGCGGTGGTGGCGGAAGCTGATGCGTTTGAAATTCAATTGACGGGGGGGCATTACGAAGCCTTAGCGAAAAGCGCGGAAGAGTGCGTGGGCCGTGCCCCATTTTGGCTAGACTCGCATCGCTACGTGGCAACAGCCTTATCCGCGTTGGGGCCGCAGTACGCGGTGGCACACCGCGCCGTTTTATCCGGCCTAGCGAGATTCCTGTTGCGCTTCCCTGACGTCGTGAAGTTGAAATTTTTTGACGGCATTCCATTCGCGAATGCGGCAACACAGATGTGGATTGAAGCGGAGGTGTTACCTACGTCTGCCACTGGGAATGCGGCGGAAGCGGGCGCGGGGGGTGCGCGACCTGCGTGGGAAGTCGCACTGCGAGACGCCAGAGTGTTATCCTCCAAGCGTGATGACGCGGGCGCGTTCGTTTTATTCGCTAATGGAGTCGCACAGGCAGGGCTAGGGCGCGACCGTTTTATGTGGGCCTTACAACGTGCCTCTTTTTCGCTGAGCGCGGGCCATTTAGACGCGGCGCTTGCGCAATACGAACACTTGGATCGGGATTGCCTGGCCCGGCAATTGGCGCAGTGGGAACCCGATGCGGCGGCACAGGTGTATGGCGGCCTTTTAATGTGTGTCGATCAAATATTAGAGAAGAGAGAAAATGCCGTAGCAGGTATGGTTCCACGAGTGCGCGACGCGTTTGCGCGCTTATGCGAACTGGATTTAGCCAAGGCGATTGAAATTTCACAGCGCGTAGGTATCAAAAAAGTTTTGAATGAAATGTATGAACCGGAGAGGAGGTAGAAGTCATGGCTAATGAAGGCTCAGTGGCACCCAAAGAGCGTGTCAATATTGTGTTCAAACCGGCAACGGGCGATGCGTCACAAGAAGTGGAATTGCCGCTTAAGTTGCTCATGTTAGGTGACTTTTGGGGCAGGGCGGATGACCGTCCCTTGGAAGAGCGTAAGGCGATTAGCATTGATAAAGATAACTTTAACGATGTGATGCGGAGTCAGAAACTTGGTTTGTCCATGAGTGTGCCGAATAAGCTTTCCGGCCAACCGGGCGAAGACATGAGCGTGAAGTTAGACATTTCGGCGATGAAAGATTTCGAGCCTGAGAATGTCGCACGACAGGTGCCTGAACTCAATAAGTTGCTCGAATTACGTAGCGCCCTAACCGCGTTGAAAGGCCCGTTAGGCAACGTACCGACGTTCCGTCGCAAATTGCAGGAAATGGTACAAGACGAGAAGTCTCGCGAAAAATTGATGGCGGAAATTATCGCCGGTAAACCTGAGTAATTTAACGCAAGGTATTGGGAGAAGGAACTATGGCTGGAACCGAAACCATGAGCAGTGCCGCTCCGGCGGCGGCCGATGCGGTCGCGGCGGAAGGGTCATTGCTTGATCAAGTAATGTTTGAAACAAAAATGAAACCCTCCGATGAGGGTTACGGCGTTGCCAAGCGTGGCATTGAAATCTTTCTTGCCGAGCTGTCGAAAACGGCGGGCACAGTCGAAAAAGTGGACAAAGCCTTAGTCGATCAAATCATCGCGGGCATTGACGCGAAGATGAGCGCGCAACTTGATGAGATTATGCATAACGCCGCATTTCAAAAGCTTGAATCGGCTTGGCGCGGCTTAAAGCTAACAGTAGATCGAACCAATTTCCGCGAAAATATCAAATTGGAAATGTTGCACGTTTCCAAAGACGATTTGCTGGCGGATTTTGAAGACTTTCCAGACATTACCAAAACCGGTCTATACAAGCATACATATACATCCGGTTATGGCACGTTCGGTGGCCAACCTATCGGCGCCATCGTCGCGAACTATGAGTTTTCGGCCGATGCGAACGATATGAAGTTGCTCCGCTACGCGTCCAGCGTGGCAGCGATGGCGCACACGCCATTCATCGCGGCCGCCGGTCCGAAGTTCTTTGGTTTGGAAGATTTCCAAAAACTGCCTGATTTGAAAGATATCAAATCTATTTTGGAGTCGCCCATTTACGCAAAATGGCACTCGTTCCGCGAGTCGGAAGACGCGCGTTATGTCGGCTTGACCATGCCGCGTTTCCTGTTACGGGTGCCGTACGGCAGAGATACCAATCCAGTTAAAGCGTTCGACTATCAAGAAAATGTCAGCAAAGAGCACCAACATTATCTATGGGGCAACACGTCGTTCGCGTTTGCCACGCGCTTAAGTGATAGTTTCGCCAAGTTCCGCTGGTGTCCTAACATCATTGGTCCTCAAGCCGGTGGTGCGGTAGAAGATCTGCCTTTGCATCATTTCGAATCCATGGGCGAAATTGAAACGAAGATTCCGACGGAAGTCTTGATTTCAGACCGACGTGAATACGAGTTGGCAGAGGAAGGTTTCATCGCCTTGACGATGCGAAAAGGCAGCGACAACGCGGCGTTTTTCTCGGCCAACAGCGTGCAGAAGCCGAAGACTTTTGGTAATACGCCAGAAGGTAAAACGGCCGAAACCAATTACAAGCTCGGCACACAATTGCCCTATATGTTTATTATCAGCCGCATGGCGCACTACATTAAAGTGTTGCAACGTGAGCAGATTGGCAGTTGGAAGAGTCGTGTCGATTTGGATCGCGATTTGAACGAGTGGATACGTCAATACGTTTCCGACCAGGAAAATCCAAGTGCCGCTGTACGTAGTCGCCGACCTTTGCGCAAAGCTGAAATTGTGGTGCAGGATGTCGAAGGGGATCCAGGCTGGTACCGTGTTGACTTAAGCGTTGTGCCGCATTTCAAATATATGGGCGCAAGTTTCACGCTGTCTTTGAAAGGCAAGCTTGATAAGAAGTAGGTGTTAGCAATGCGCTGGCCTTGGGCGAGGTTCCTGGCCAGCGCTGAGCATGTTGGGAGAATGAGATGGGCCAAGAAGCCCGTTTTCTGGATCGTCTTAATGGCGACGGTGATGTCACGTATCGGTTAGTGCCGGATGCTGACAAGCTTGCCACGGCTGTGCTAAGTCACTTGGCGCGTTTGCTTAATACGCGTCAGGGCAGTGCGGCCACTCAGCCCGATTATGGGCTGCCCGATTTCAATGATTTAGTCACGCGGTTTCCTGATGCGATCCAGGAGCTAAAGCGGGAGATTAAACGACAAGTGGAAAAAT